>SKSH01000076.1 GCA_007118075.1 Halobacteriales archaeon | reverse complement strand
GTCATCGAACTCGCGAATGAGGCTGCGTTAGATTGTCTTGATGCGGTATCGGTCAATGGGGATGAACTCGATCACGTCTATCTGTCAAACATGGCGAGTGGCGAATTCGAGGGACAGACCGGTGTCGTCAACGCAATGGTGGACGATATCGGAGCCACCGGAGCCTACGGCGCCAGGATCGACCAGACGAGCTCGAGCGGTGGTGCTGGGATCTACGCTGCCTGGCAGTCGATCGCGAGCGGCGTGAGTGAGCTCACCCTGTTAGTCGGTGCCGAGAAGATGACCCATCGAACGACCGCTGAATCGACCGATATTATCGCCTCATTGACCCATCCCGAGGAATATAAACATGGGGTCACCCTGCCCAGCTTCGCGGGATTGGCTGCTAGGGCCTACCTCGAACTGTACGATGTTCCCCGAGAGGCACTTGCCCACGTGGCGGTCAAGAACCATCGCCACGGTGTCGACAATCCACACGCGCAGTTCAGGAAGGAGGTAGATCTCGACACGGTGCTCGAATCCCCGATGGTGGCCGATCCACTCAGGCTGTACGACTTCTGCCCCATCACGGATGGAGCAGCGGCAGCGATGTTCTGCCCTGAATCGGTCGCTGCGACCTACACTGACGACTACACGGTCATCGCCGGGATCGCTGGGGCAACTGACACCCACGTCGTGCACGAGCGGCCGGATCCGACCTACCTCAGGGGTGCGGCTCAGAGTGCGGCCATGGCCTACGAGATGGCAGATATCGACCCGGATGACATCGATGTCGCCGAGTTGCACGATATGTTCACCATCCTCGAGGTGATGCAGGCCGAGGCGGTCGGCTTCTTCGACCGTGGGACCGCCTGGCGAGCTGCCAGCGACGGGGTGACGACTCGGTCGGGGGCCTTGCCGATCAACACCTCCGGAGGCCTCAAGTCAAAGGGACATCCGCTCGGGGCGACCGGTGTCGCCCAGCTCGAGGAACTCCATCGACAGTTGACCGACACCGCAGGCCCTCGTCAGGTCGATGCAGACACCGGTCTCGCCTGCAATGTCGGTGGCTTTGGCAACTGCATCATCACCACCATCTTGGAGGCAGGTGCATGAGCCTCGATGCCTGGCGGTGCTCCAATGGGCATCTCATCTTTCCACGACATCCACGATGTCGAGCATGTGGCGATCCATCTATGGAGCCGGTTGATCTCAGCGACGAGGTGGGTGAGATTGTCACCTGGACGGTCTCGTATGCGACGCCCCCAGGTGTCCGCGAACCAAACCCACTCGCGATCGTCGAGTTCGACCTCGATGGTGAGACGGTACGGGTACTCGGTGGGCTCACCGATGACGAGGTCGCGACCGGCCAATCGGTTGTCGCCGTTGAGGTAGATGAGACCAGAGATCCAGAGGCAGGTATCCGTCATCCGGCATCACAATCGTGGGACGGATATCGATTCAAACCGATCTGAGCTCGATTTGAGAACCCAACACCATAACGTCTTAATCGATTCATTCACCAACCTCAGACGATGACCCCCTCCATCCGACGTCGTGGGTTCCTCACCGCCCTCGGAACCGCGACCCTTGCCGGCTGCATCGGAGATGATGATGGTGATGATGGGACACCGGTGACCCCCGTTCCCGGAAGCTGGAGTTCTTACGATGAAGTCGGCCCGGCTGAGCTCGACATCGGCACCCCAACCGCAGAAGTCAATCTCGAGGTGACGGTCGAACCAGTCGTTGAGCATCTAGAGATCCCATGGGACCTCGATTTCGATAGTGACGGGGACATCTACCTCACCGAACGGACCGGTCAGATCCTCAGATTCGACGCAGACGAGCTCGAAGAGGTTGGTGTCCCGTCCGATGCGATCGATGCTGGGAGTGGAGAGCAAGACTGGTGGGTACCGGGTGGTGAGGGTGGCACACTCGGTATCGCCGTCTCACCGAGCGATGACTATGTATTCGTCTACTACACCGCGAATGTCGGTGGGATCGAGAACCGGGTGGTCCGGTATCCGATCGAGGGGGATGAACTTGGCACTGAGGAGGTGATCATCGACGAGATACCGGCTGACTCCATCCACAACGGTGGTCGGATCGACTTTGGACCAGATGGGTATCTCTGGATCACCACCGGCGATGCTGGTGAAGTTGAGCTGTCGAGAGATCCCGACTCCCTCGCGGGGAAGATTCTCCGTGTCGATGAGGATGGAGAACCAGCCGCTGACAATCCAGATATCGGCGGCGATCCGCGTATCTTCGCCGGAGGTATCAGGAATTCACAAGGGATCGATTGGATCGATGAAGTGCCCCTCATCACCGACCACGGCGGAACGGCACATGATGCCATTTCGGTGTTGTACCCTGGTGCCGATTACGGCTGGCCGATGGTCCGCGGTGAGAATGAGGACAATTACGAAGATCACCCAGAGATCGTGCCACCGCTCGCGATGCGAACCGACCGATCATGGGCCACGTCTGGCGGGACGTGGTACACGGGTGGTGCGTTGGAGACGTGGTCAAACCGATTCGTCGTCGGGACACTCGCCTACCAGTCGGTCCTCGTGGTGACGTTGACCCCACCCGGTGAGACACCACCATCCGGTGGTACCACGTACGACCAGGATCATTTCGACCAGGCTGCGACGGCAACGGTACATGACGCACTCCAGGATGAGATCGGGCGGGTTCGCCTCCTCGAACAAGGTCCCAACGGCGAACTCTATGCCATCACGTCGAACCGAGATGGCCGGGCTGATTTCAACGTGGATGAGCCGACGTTCCCGCTCGATACCGACGATCGATTGCTCCGGATCGTCACCAAGTGATGCGGCTCCCGATAGGTTTGTAAGCCATGGCTCCAACGATGTGGCCGTGCAGGCGGTCATCCCCGCAGCCGGTGAAGGTACGCGTCTCGGTGAGCTGGCCGATGAACGCCCGAAAGGTCTCGTCGAGGTTGCCGGCCGCCCACTGCTCTCTTATGCATTCGATACCGTCCAGTCGATCGGTGCCACGCACCTGCTCGTCGTGATCGGTCATCACGGTGAAGCGATCATCGAACACTTCGGTGATTCCTTTGAGGAACTTCCCATCACGTATGTCCATCAACGTGAGCGCCGGGGGCTCGCTCATGCAGTGTGCCTCACAGCATCGTACATCGATGGGCCGTTCATGATCCACAACGGCGACAACATCATCCAGACTGAACTCCAGCAGGTAATCGATCGAGGCCAGGAGGAGACGGTAGATGGTGTGATGTTGGTAGACTCGGTGTCCGAGGAAGCGGCCAGCTCGACCGGGGTGATATCGCTCAGGGCGGATGGCACCATCGCGGGCATGGTGGAGAAACCCGAGCATCCTCCATCCAAGCTCGTCAGTACCGGGTTCTTCGTGTTACCGCAGGCGATCTTCCATGCCTGCGCGTTGGTCCAACCGGGGCCGACAGGCGAGCGAGAGCTCTCGACCGCGATCGATCTCCTCGCGAGAGCTGGCTATCACCTCGAACCGATGGAGATCGACGAGGGTTGGCGGCTGAACGTCAACACACCTGCAGATATCGAGCGGGCGGAGTCGTTGCTCGATTGAGCCGGTGCTGGGTTGATGGGTGTGCTCCGAGTGATATTTCCCCCTTGCATGGTATGCAACGGGTATGCACATCCTCATCACCGGTGGGGCGGGTTTCATCGGTGGACACCTCGCCGAGGCGTTCGCCGATGACGGCCACGACATCACCGTGCTCGATAACATGGATCCGTTCTATGATCTCGGGATCAAGGAACATACCATCGAGGTGATCGGCGAGACCGCGACTGCGAATGATGCCACGTTCTCGTTCGTCGAGGGAGATATCCGCGACGCTGAGCTGGTGGCAGAGCTCGTCGAGGATGCGGATGCCATCTACCACCAGGCTGCCAAGGCGGGGGTCAGACCCAGCGTCGAGCAACCCATGCTGTACCACGAGGTCAACGCCACCGGGACGATGAACCTACTCGAGGCTGCACGAGCGACCACCATCGACCGCATCATCGTCGCGTCATCCTCCTCGGTCTATGGTGGTCGCGGTGAGCTCCTCCCCTTCTCCGAATTGGATCCAACGCTTCCGATCAGTCCGTATGGTGTCTCAAAGCTCGCGACCGAACGATATGCAATGGCATACGCGAACGTGTACGGCCTACCCATCGTCGGGACCCGATACTTCACCGTCTACGGTCCACGCATGCGCCCCAATATGGCCATCTCGAACTTCGTCTCTCGATGCTTTAACGACAAGTCACCGGTCGTCTTCGGTGATGGCGAACAGACCCGTGATTTTACCTACATCGATGACATCGTCGAGGCAAATCGGACCTTGCTTGATCGACACGATGCCGACGGGTGCGTCCTCAACCTCGGCTCAGGCGATCGGATCGATATCCTCACCCTCGCTGAGACGGTCCGTGATGAGGTCAATCCCGATCTCTCAATCGAGTTCGCCGAGCGATACGAGGCAGACGCAGAACACACCCAGGCCGATATCTCACTCGCAGCGGAATTGATCGGGTACCAACCAACCCACACCATCCGCGAAGGTGTCGCCTCCTTCATCGACTGGTACCGAGATGCAAGAGACTGGTACGAACCACTCGTGCTGGCATCCTGATCGGTTCAGTACTCGAGATCATCGGTGACATGATCGAAGACGAGGATAGCCATGGCACCGATCAATCCAGCGAGACAGACCGCGAGGATCCAGCCCACGGAGGGTTGGTATGCATCGATGACCGATTCACCCGGCACCCGGAGTGCCCCGACCATCAGGCTGATCAGGGCGATGAGGGTCACCTCACGTGCCCGTTCGAGCGCATAACTCACCGCATGTGAAACCGTCAATAACCCAACCACAGCTCCACTGAGGAAGGCGAACACCGGCGGTGCGGTCTCGATGATCTCTCCCATCGAAGCCGAGGTGAGTGCATTGACGAAATCATTGAGAACACCGAGCATGTGCTCGTATTGACCCATCGCCAGCAACAAGAATGACCCAGAGACGCCCGGAAGCACGAGCGCGGTGATCGCGATGGCACCGGCCACGAACAACACTGGCAACGTGTGGCCCATGGTCGCCGTCGCAATGCCACTGAGGACGAACGCTACGACGATGACCACGAGAGCGAGCATGAGTCGTTCCGGAGTATTGACATCGACATAACGGTACAGGACGATGGCCGATGCAAGGATCAACCCACCGAAGAATGAGTAGGTGATTCCAGGATAGGTCTCGAGGATGTGTTCGATGACCCGAGCGAGGGTGACGACCATCGCAAGCATGCCGACCCCGAGGGCAAAGAGGAAGTGTACGTCCATGTCGGCTAGCTCGGCGATGAACGTGCGTCGGTATCGCCGGCGATGCAGGCGAGGCACATGTCGTAGTGGGGCGGGTCGTAAGCTGGCGATCGCGGTCACCAGGCGGTCATAGATTCCGACAAGGAGGGCGATGGTCCCACCTGAGACACCGGGGATGATCTCTGCGACACCCATCGCCGCACCTTTCAATACAACGACGAATAACGAGGGGATCGACATTCAGGGGATGCCGATTCGAATCGCTGGAGTGGACGAATCGGTCTCGTTGTTATCAGCAACCTCGGTGGCGGTCAGGGTGAATGAGACCGAATCAGCCAGCGTGGCGAGCTCGAACTCGGCGGTCGTCGCGTTCTCGAACGCATACTCGAAGGTGATGGTGTCAGATGCACCTGGTTCGAGGGTGAGGGTCCGTTGTTCGACCTCAGCCCCGTTGCCACTCAGTGTGATCGGCTGGATGTCGGCCACGCTACCGATGTTCGTGATGTCAGCGGTGATGTTGAACGTCTCGTCGACCTCGACCTCATCGGGGGCGTCAAGATCAGAGATCTCGAACACCGGACGATCTTCGAGGGACACGGCGATCTCGTCTCCATCATAGACCTCAGACTCGGTGACAGCAACCGTGGCGATCTGATCGATTTGATCACGCACCACCTCGGCCAGCCGCACATTCTGATCCTCTGCCTCGGCGAGGTCAGCATCATCGAGCTCGCTGAGTGTGCTCACATGGACGTGATCACCGGTTTCGACGACCGGTTCGGTGTAGCCATCCTCGACGGACAGATCGTGCTCGGTCGCGTACGGGACTCTGACCTCGAAGTTGCCATCCGCATCAGCTTGAACGATGTTCCGATACACGAACGACCGATTGGCGTTCGTCTCGACATCGACCTCGACGACGACGTGGCTCTCTGGTACATCGACGGTCCCGGTCAAGAGCGCACCATCGACCCGCTCATAGGTCTTCACGGTCGGTTGGATGGTCGCATCCCAGGCCTCAAGCAAACCGATACCGAACGGACTGGTGACCCGATCGTTCCGGGATGCGTCTGCGAGCTGTCGGTTAACATCATGCAGATCATACGGGATCGTCCCGATATCCGGATGCGACAGCTCGACGTTCCGGTAATCCTCAGCATCGAAGAGATGGCCGATATGGCTGTTCAACCGAAGCGACTGATGGAGGCTGATACCATCATCGGTCATGAAGCCGACGAGGGAGAACTCATCAGCAGACTCGTGGACCAATCGATAGTGATCGAGGTTCGCACCGTCGTCGTGATACATCTGTGCCATGATGGTGTCATAGAAGCGATCGCTCCAAACCGTTCGCTGATCAGTGTCACCACCGACTTGTAGCGAAGCCGATTCAAGATACGGTGCAGTCCCCTCGCCGGTCCATTCGGTCAGTGCACTGAACTTCCCAGCCACCATCTGGTCTTCGACCATCACATAGCGCATGTCCTTGTTCAACTCGTCATCGTGTGCTGCCAGGATCTCCTGGAGTTCCTCGATGTCGTTCGTACTCACTCCATCACCGGTTGCCTCGATGGCATCGAGATGGAGGTTCGCTGCCTCCTCTGAGTGAGCGAGCAGGTAATGTGCCGCAGAGCGGGCGTTCTGCTGGAATGGGTTGGAATGTGGGATGCGTTCGGCGTGGTTGGTGATCAGGTGACCATAGTCCCACCATGACATGACCCCATAGCTCCCAGGTGGGTAGTCGTATCCGTTACCCGGATGGCTATGTGATCCCCAGATATCCAACTGATCTGCATTGGAGTGTTCACCCCAATCGCCGACCTCGGGGGTGTTATCTTTCAAGAAGAGGTTCGATTCCTCCCAGACGATGGCATCGTTCGATGGGCTTGCCCCATCACTGACATCCCAGGCGCTTACTGCGGCGACCGGTGGCAACAACGGGATGAACAACAGCATCATGACGAGTACCATCGTAAGGACCTGATATCCCTTGATCGAGCGGATCGAGTCCAGAGACGGGAGATCAACCCAATCGAGGATGAGCTTGACCAGATAGGCATTGAGCACGGCGACGGCCAACACGAGGTAGTACGAGAATCGCACCTGCGTCAGCGTCATGCTGATGAGGAACAGTGACCAGACGATGATGAGCGTGTGCTCGACACGATATGATTTTCCGAGGAACGGCCGGCCAGCCAGGGCGGCCAACCCAAGGATCATGGTGAAAAACGAGAGCCCGTACTCATCGAAAAAGAACTCACCGACCGGATCTGGTGGT
>SKSH01000068.1 GCA_007118075.1 Halobacteriales archaeon | reverse complement strand
TCGGCATAGCGGTCTCCCACGACGATGGTATTCGGATTCGCCAAGCAACGTTGACCTGTATTTGCGAATGCAGAACTCACGGTCTGTTCGATAGCTAAGTCAAGGTCGGCTGATGGCATCACCGTGATGTAGTTATTCGCACCTCCCTGGGCCTGGACTCGCTTTCCATTCCTCGCTGCAAGCTCATACACCTGCTTTGCAACCGGTGTCGAACCAACGAAAGAGGCACCTTCGATATCGTCGTGCTCGATGAGTCGGTTGACGGTGTTGGGGCCACCATGGATCATGTTCACGACACCATCTGGGAAGCCTGTTTCTTCAATGAGCTTCATCAGATAGGTGGCCGTCAACGGTGTCTTCTCACTCGGTTTTAGGATAAACGAATTCCCCGAGGCAACCGCGTAGGGCAGGAACCATAATGGGATCATCCCAGGGAAGTTGAACGGAGTGATGGCGGTGAACACACCAAGTGGACGGCGGATAGCCGTCTCGTCGATATCAGGAGCTGCGTTCTGGAGATGTGGTGACTGCATCAGATGCGGCATCCCACAGGCGACCTCGACGTTCTCGATTCCTCGACGGAGTTCACCCGTAGCTTCCCTCAGAGTCTTTCCATGCTCGAGGACAAGAACCTCGGCCAAGTCTTGCTGATGTTCTTCCAGCAGTGCTTTGAAGGTGAACATCGGTTGGATCCGGTCTTCCACGGATACCCCACGCCACGACTCGAACGCAGATTTCGCCGAACGAACACACGAGTCAATGACTGGAGCAGGTGTGTCAGTGACTGAGATAAGTCGCTCGCCATTTCTTGAATCTTCAGGAGTGGCAACCAATTGATCGCCAGTGACTTCCCACGACCCATCGATGTAGCATTGTGCCGTCTCATGGGCAAGTATTGCTTCGGAGACCGTCATAGGATGAGTTCAATTCCAACAGATAAATACTCAACTGAATAATGTACAATCAAAGTTATTTACTATGATAAGAATTCCAGCCAGTATAATATTGAGTTATATTTTATACTATGATTTTTTGTAGTTGTCGAATAGATACAAACGTATCAACGGATTCTTGATCAACTATGTCCAAACAAAATGAACTTAGCGAACTAGAATTGATCGACAAAGAATACGTCTTTGGGACGTGGTCGTATCAGAGCAATGTCTCCCCGACAGAGATCGTTGATAGTTCGGGGAATGCATTGATCGGTGCGGATGGTGAGCGGTATCTCGATTTCTCATCTCAGTTAATGTGTTCAAATCTCGGACATAGTTCAGATTCTGTCGCTCAGGCAATCGCCGATCAAGCCCACTCAATCGCGTATGTTCAACCTGGATTCACAACAGAAGCACGGGCAAAGCTGGGAGAGAAAATTGCAGAAATAACCCCTGGTTCGCTCACGAAAACGTTCTTTTCGACAAGCGGGACCGAAGCGGTGGAAGCCGCAATCAAAATCGCTCGTTTGTACACCGGCAAGCACAAGATCATGTCTAGGTATCGATCGTATCATGGATCTACCTACGGTTCCATTAGTCTGACGGGCGATCCTCGCCGGTTGGCTGCCGAACCAGGTATCCCTGGGGTCATCAAGGCGCCCGATCCATACAGATACGGTTCGACGCTCGATCCGATGCAGAGTCTGGAGTATATCGATGAGATGCTCGAACTGGAAGGGGATACCGTGGCGGGAATCATCGTTGAACCGATTGTCGGTTCTAATGGGATACTTGTGCCCCCAAAGGAGTACCTTCCCCGGCTCAAGGAAATCGCTCACCGTCATAATGCACTACTGATTTGTGATGAGGTCATGACTGGTTTTGGTCGAACCGGTGAATGGTTCGGTTGTGACCTGTACGATACCACACCCGACATCATGACCATGGCAAAGGGGTTGACTGGTGCCTACCAACCACTTGGTGCAACAACCGTGACCAAGCAGATCGCCGATTACTTCGAGGACGAGATGTTCACCCATGGCCACACGTACACTGGACATCCAGTCGCAGTTGCGGCAGGATACGAGGCGGTCAAGACATACGAAAGAGAGGGACTAATATCGTGGGCCAGGGAAATGGGAGAGTACCTCTCAAAACAACTTGAGAGGTTGGATGACAAACATCCCAGCGTTGGTGAGGTTCGGGGTGTTGGGTTATTCCACGGGATCGAGTTGACCAGAGTAGAAAACGAGTATGCGCCCTTCGTCACTCGCGCTGATAAGCTTTCATCAGAGTCGACGATAATCGACGAAGCAAAGGCATCATTGTGGGAGAATGGGGTGTACCTTGCAGGAATAATCAACACGCTCATTCTAGCTCCACCGCTGACAATCACACAAGACGAGATCGATACGGCAATCGATGCGATCGATGACGTACTCTCGATGGTCGATTCGAAGATGGATTCGTAGGAAGATCAGGGCTACCGTTGGAAGAACAAGAGATTGATATATTGTTCGTATTTTGAAAGTTGTGCAGTAGTTTTTGACATCCTCCCCACCCTGAAGGGCGAGGATTCCCGCGTGGGGCATCGGGCCGCTCCCAAGCCCCCGAGGGCAACTTCCTCCCACCGAGGGGAGTACCGGGTTCGTGCGCTCCACGTCAGGGCGGTGAGTGCGTGGTGACGCCGACTCATCGCGAGTCGCCCTTCTTGTGGCGCTCCCCACGTCCAGTCCCAAACGGACTGTACGAATGCGGGGATTCACACCCCTTGTTTCGAGGGGCGCGACACGGGCCGTGCCATCGACCGTACTCCGCCACGCCGAGTATGGCAGGAGTCCAACCGCGAATGGGGCGTGCTTTGGTTAAGCCGTCCCCCCCTCCCGTACACGAGCGTTACCGCCCGTTCCAGCGGGGCTACGGGTTCTGTGAGGACGGCGAACGGATCTCAACCACGTACTCCCCATCTCGTTGTGAACCGAGATGGTGGGCGTGGAACCGTCCGTGTCGGCGGGAAGCGACCCCGAGTCTTCCGATTGATACTTTACGCGATTGGCTTGGACTACGGCACGATGCGGGTCTACTTGATAATGTCCGTTGCGTAGGATTTGTCGGATTCATCCCCTCGCTAAAGCACGGGGCTTTCTCCTCGAAATTCCGTAACCCAAACATTGACAGACTAGTTCAAGAACCACTCAGTCCGTGAATCGATAAATCATCATTAGTGATCGATTGAAAGTCAACGTACTGAGGATAAGTGTAGTACCGGAACGTGGTCTGACGAACCTATCGCGTCATCTCCTCGTTCGATAACTAGTCTCGCTCTAAGGGCACAGAGTGCTCACTCGCGGTGGTCGTCGTCGTACAGCAAACATCGCACGTGATGATCCGATTCGACGTCGTAGAATGCCGGATCTATCTTCGAACATGCATCGAATACCTTGTGACAGCGTGGATGGAACGAGCAACCACTCGGTGGTGACGAGGGATCTGGGGCCTCCCCTTTCAAGGAGATCTCCGCTGGTTTGTACTTGAGTTCCTCGTCATCGACGATCGGAATCGCCGACAACAGCTGCTCGGTGTATGGGTTCATCGGATTGTCGAATAGATCATCACTCGAGGCGAGCTCCATGAACTTGCCGAGGTACATCACACCGATCCGGTCTGCGAAATTCTTCACCAAGCTCAGATCATGGGTGATGATCAGGTAAGCGAGGCCGTACTCACGTTGCAAACGCTCGAGTAGCTTGATTACCTTCGCCTGAACCGAGACGTCCAATGCACTGGTCGGTTCATCGAGCACCAGCAGTTTCGGGTTGAGTGCGAGCGCTCTGGCGATGGCGACGCGCTGTTGCTGGCCACCGGAGAGGCCACCGGGGTAGCGATACTTGTACTCCACTGGTAGATCGACCTGTTCGAGGAGTTCATCGACACGCTCTCGCCGCTCAGCCTTCGTGCCGATGTCATGGACAATCAGCGGTTCGGCGACGATTGCCTTGATGCGCTTTCGTGGATTCAACGACGAGGCCGGATCCTGATAGACGACCTGTACCTGCCGGCGGACCGGTTTGAGTTCACGGTTGCTAAGTTCACCAATCGAACGTCCATCGAAAACTATCGAGCCACCAGTTGGCTCTTGGAGCGCAGCGACAGTCTTAGCCAAGGTTGTCTTGCCACAACCTGACTCACCGACGATGGCGAACGTCTCACCAGGGTACAGGTCGAATGAGACACCATCGACGGCTCTAACCGATCCGACCTGTCGACGGAATAGCCCTGCAGTTATCGGATAATATTTTTCAAGGTCACGTACCTCCAAGAGTGCCGACTCCTGCTCACGAACCGGTGTCGTCATCGCGGGCTCCTCACTCATGGTTCATCCTCCTCCCACGGTGGGGTTCCACCAGTCTGACCGGCTGCAAACTGCTCGAGTTCCTCATCCTCATACTCGACCTCGGTATCAGCGATCGATGCCGCCGTCTCGACATCCATCCCCTCCTCATAGAGGTAGCAGGCCACATACCGACCATCTCCGAGCTCGAATGCGGGGACCTGCTCCACATCACAGGTTCCCTCCATGTATGCCGGGCAACGAGGATGGAAGCGACAGCCCGACGGCGGATCCGTGTAGTTGGGGATGAGCCCCCCGATCCCCTCACTGTCGAACTCAGTCAGCTTCGGGATGCTCTCGAGCAGACCGATCGAATAGGGATGCATCGGCTGATCGAAGAGCTGCTCGGTTGTCGCTACTTCGGCGATCTCCCCTGCGTACATCACGTAGATACGATCGGCGAGTTTGCGAGCAACCCCAAGGTTGTGAGTGACGTAAATGACCGAGAGATTCTGTTCCGCGATACGTTCGGCGAGGATATCGAGAATCTGCGACTGTACCGTCACGTCAAGGGCGGTCGTCGGTTCGTCGGCGATGAGGAAATCTGGATCGGTGATGAGCGCCATCGCGATCAAGACCCGCTGTCGCATGCCCCCTGAGAGCTCCACCGGGTATCGATCCAAGATCCCCTCGGGATCGGGGATCTGCAATTTGGTAAACATCTCGACACATCGTTCCCGGTCGGCTGCCGAGAGTCGATTGCCCCGACCGATGGCATCGCGGATCATCCGCATCCAGCTGATCGATCGTTTGCCACGGTAGTTGATGATATCAGCCATCATCGTGCCGATCGTGAAGACCGGCGAGAGGTGGGTCATCGGATCTTGGAAGATCATCGCCATCTCCTCGTTCTTGACACGTTGTGCGGCAGCACGATCGCTCAGGAGATCCTCACCTCGGTAGCGGACCTCACCGGAGACAATCTCACCCGGTGGTTGAGCGAGTGTGCCGATGATGGTTCGAGCGGTGACGCTCTTGCCACACCCACTTTCGCCGACGATGGCGACCGTCTCTCCCTCGTTGACCGTGAGATCGATGCCGTTGAGCACCTGTTGTTTGCCCTCGTACGTATCGAAATGGACCTTCAGATCTTCGACCTCGAGAATGGGCGCCATGGATCAGTCCACCTCCACATCGAAGATATCACGCAGACCGTCACCGAGGAAGTTGAACGCGAGCACGGTCAAGAAGATGGCGAGCCCAGGGAAGGTCGAGAGCCACCAGCGATCTGGGAGGTGGATGCGTCCCTGGGCGACCATGGTACCCCACTCAGGAGTCGGAGGTTGTGCCCCGAGGCCGAGGAACCCAAGCCCGGCTCCCACGAGGATGGCATAACCCATGTCCAGGCTGAACTTCACCGTGATCGGTGCGGTGACGTTGGGGAGGATCTCCCTGAAGATGATGCGTAACCGTCCCGTGCCAAGCCCACGACTCGCCTCAACGAAATCCTGCTCACGGACCGAGACCACCTCACCGTAGACCAAGCGGGTGTACCAAGGCCACCACACGATGGAGATGGCGAGCATGGCGGTGACCAGTCCTGGTTGGAGTGGAACGGTGACCGCGAGTGCGAGGACGAGCGGTGGAACAGAGAGGAATACGTCGGTGGTCCGCATGATGATCGTGCTCGGGATCCCACCGACGTATCCTGCGATGAGGCCGAGTGGGACACCGATCCCGATGGCGATCGTGAGGACGACGAGACCGAGGATGAGCGAAAGCCTGGTCCCGAAGATGACCCGCGAGAGGATGTCACGCCCGGCCTGGTCGGTGCCGAATGGATGTGCGAGACTCGGCTCATGCCAGGCGTTGCCAAAGTCGACCGCAGGTTCACCTCGCCAGCCGGCATGTGCTGGATTAGGGGCGATATACGGGGCGAAGATGGCGATGAGGATCAACAGCAAGATCATCCCGAGGCCGAAAAGTGACATCGGGTTCTGCCGGAAGCGCCATGCGAAGCGTAACGCCTCCTCACGGTATCGGTTAGCCTGCTCACTCTCTTTGAATGATTGGTATCGCTCGACAACGCTCATGCCGAACTCCCCTCCCCGTATCGGACCCGTGGATCGAGGAATCCATACAGCACGTCGACGATCAGGTTGACGATGATGAAGACGGCTCCGATGACGAGGACGACACCCATGACCGCGTTGATATCGTTCTCGAGGATGGCCCTGACGCCATAGCGAGCCAGGCCAGGCCAGGAGAAGACAATCTCGACGAGGAATGCCCCGCCGATGAGAAAGCCGAAATCAAGGCCGATGATCGTGAGCGTCGAGGCGAAGGAGGCCTTGAGGACGTACTTGTAGGCGATGAGTCGCCCAGGTAGCCCCTGTGTCTCAAGCGCGCGGACGTAGTCCTCGTTGTACTCCTCGATGAAGCTCGATCGAGTCATGCGGGCGACATCGGCCATCGGTGCAAGCGCGAGGGCAAATGCTGGAAGCGCGAGGTGTGCCAACGTACTCCGCAGTGCCTCGAAATTGAGGGCGATGATCGAGTCGATGATGAGAAAACCGGTGTACCACTCAGGTCGATCCACGCCGATGCGGCCACTTGGTGGCAAGAGGCCGAGGTTGTACGCGATGGCCAGCTGGATGAGGATGGCCGCCCAGAAGACCGGCATCGAAACCCCGAAGAAGGCGATGAGTCGGCTCAGGTTGTCGCCCAAGCGGTCCTTGTTGAGTGCCGCGATGATCCCCAATGGGATCCCGAATAACACCGCGAGGAACATCGCGGTGATGACCAGCTCAAGCGTGGCTGGGAAGAATGCGAGGACGTCGGTGAAGACGTTCCGGTTCGTCGTCAGCGCGATGCCCATGTCGCCCTGGAGCAACCCACCCATGTAGTTGAGATATTGGATGTGAAGTGGATCATCGAGGCCCATCTCGATCCGCAAGGCCGCGACCGCCTCGTCTGTCGCCCGGGGGCCGAGCGCCATCCGGGCAGGATCACCAGGCAGTACCCGAGCAAGAAGGAAGATGAAAAGGGTCAATCCGATGAAGACAGGGATGGTCAAAATTGCCCGTCGGAGTAAGTAACTTCGAAATCCCATTGATCGCTTCCTGACTGTTATTACCAAACATCGGTGCGGATTTGATTGTTACGCTTACCAAACCCAAAGCCCCTGATTTTAGCAGTATCGGCAATTTCCGACGCCGACCTCAATTGGAAGGATAGGCATTGTATTCCGATCAGATTGGCTGGCTTGGCGGCATAGTTATTGACCAATCTGACCAAGCGTCTCTATGGGCGATCGAGCTGACTCACTTCACAAGGATATCTTCGTCATGGATGGACTCTCAGCGGCATATCTCACCGAGTCGTATGTCACCGAGACGCTACCGAGCGCAGGCGTGGATGCATTGCACAAGACGGTCATCGCAGCAGGTGCGGATCACACCGACGCGATTGAGGCAATCATGGAGCTACAAGGTAACATCGAACGCTGGGAAGGTGTCAACCAAGCACAGACGGTCGATGAGCTCACCGCGGATGGTCTCAGCATTTTATTCGGGTTTCAAGATACCACGCCGCTCGATGACGACCCGGAGAACGTTGAGCTCTTCGCAGACCTGGGCATCCGGGTGATACAGCTGACATACAACCAGCAAAACCGGTGTGGCACTGGCTGCACCGCCAAGGAGGACCACGGGCTCACCTCATTCGGGACGGAGGTGATTGATGCCATCGAACGTCACGAGGTACTGCTCGATCTCTCACATGTCGGGCAAAAGACCGCCACGGAGGCACTCGAAGTTGCCTCCGCTCCGACAATCTTCTCCCACTCAAATCCCGCCGAGGTGCATGAACACCCGCGAAACATCACGGATGAACTGATCCACGCGGCCGCCGAGAGCGGCGGTACGGTCGGCGTCAATGCCTATCCAGCATTCGTGGGAAAGGATCCGACCATCGATGACCTCATCGACCACATCGAATACCTCACCGAACTCATTGGGCCGGACCGGGTAACCCTCGGCCTCGACTTCATCGACAACCTTCCTGAGGAGAAGTTGCAGGTACTCGTCGACGACCCTGCATATCCCAATCCACCGTATACATAT
Organism: Halobacteriales archaeon; assembly: GCA_007118075.1. Taxonomy (GTDB): domain Archaea; phylum Halobacteriota; class Halobacteria; order Halobacteriales; family SKSH01; genus CAZXER01. The sequence goes on along the minus strand of SKSH01000068.1, from coordinate 14,462 downwards.
CCAGAGGGACTACTCTCTGCATCGGACATCCCGAACATTACCTCCCGGCTGCTCGACCGCGGTTTCAGCGAAGCGGAGGTCAAGGGCATCATGGGCGAGAACTTACTCGACCTCTACAATCGGGTGTGGTCGTAGTTTAGCCAGCGTTTTCTCGAAGATCGCTTGTCTCCTCGTGGTCTACCGAGAGGTCAGTAGTGATGACGACGCCGTAGTCCTCCCTCGCAGATTCAACCGACACATACCCATCGATGACGTCTTCGAGAACCGATTCTGGGGGCCGATCGGGTGGATCGCCATACCCACCCCCTCCACCGGAACGATTCGAGACTACCTCACCAGGCATGAACTGACCTCGCATCATACCAACCCAATGCTCATCTGGAGGTGCCTCGGGATACATTGCTGCGTTGTCAGCGAGGACTTGGATGCGATCATCCAGTGCTTTCGCATCAAGGTCAGTCAGGACGACCGCGTTCCGTGCCCCAGCCACTCCGCCGGCGATCCCGTAACCATCGGTCTTCGTCTTCTTGACGATGGAGAGGATACCGAGGGGGGCTGTTGCGCGGTAGTCCCGACGGATACCAAGCCCGCCACGGTATCGGCCGGGACCACCAGAATCCGTTCGGAGCTCAAGGCGGTCGAAAGCGATCGGTGCCTTGTTTTCATATACCTCAATAGGGACATTCTGCACCATCGTCTGTGTGGGGAACATGAGCGCATTCGGGCCATCACGCTCGTGGGTCGCCCCCCAACCCACCCCCTCGTTGCTCGCCTCGACGAAGCTCGCTCCCGTCTCAGGGTGTTCTCCGTAGAGCATGATCGAGTTGAGATCACCCCCCGAACTCGCTGGGATCAGCTCGGGGATGCCCGCTGCCAAGGCCTCGTAAACGGCTCCGATGCCGATGATACTCGTCCAGAGGGTGAACGTCGGGGAGGGATAGGTCGCATGAAAGATGTTGCCCGGCGGTGCGATCACCTCCAACGGATCGTAGTGGCCAGCGTTGTTGGGTTCATCCGGGGTGGTGATCGTCTTGAGTGCGACCTTACAGAGCGTCTCCGTTGCACCGAGGGGCATGTTGATCGGACCAGCAACCTCGTCTGAGGAATCGGAGAAATCGACGATGAAGCGGTCACCGTCGATGGTCACCTCGACAGCCACCTCGACCAGCTCATCCGTGATCCCATCATCATCGACAAAATCGACTGCAGACCACGTGCCATCGGGGAGTTCCCATACAGCTTCACGGGCAGTTTGACGGCCGTGGGCATGGATCCGTTCAATCGCTGCCTCGACGACCGGGGTAGTGTACTTTTCATGCAGTTCAGTCAATCTGGTGGCACCCCGATGCAACGCTGCGATCTGTGCGTTGAGATCGCCGATGACCTTGTTCGGTAACCTGGAGTTGAACCGGATGAGCTCGAGGATCTCCTCATCAGGTTCGCCGCCCTTGTAAACCTTCGTCCCTGGAAAGACCAGGCCCTCTTGGTGCATGTCGGTTGAGTCCAGTACGTAACCAGGATCCTTCGCACCGAGATCGAGCCAATGGGCTCTCGAGATGGTGTATCCGATGAGCCGATCCTCAAGATACACCGGCATGAACAAAGAGGCATCGAGTGTATGTGAGGCGTTCCAGTAGGGGTAATTCATCAGGACGATGTCACCAGGGTTCAGATTCTCCACCCCAACGTGTTCGACCGCTCGCTTAATCGCGTGATCATTGGCCCCGAGGAACGACGTGAGACCGGGGGAATCTCCGATGAGTTCGAGGTTTGGGTCGTACATCGAGAGACCGAAGTCAAGGATCTCATAGATAATCGTATTATAGGCGGTCCGGATCAGCGTTCGTTGCATCTCATTCGCCGCTGAATCGAGGTAGTTCCTGATGACCTCGACGGTAGCTGCGTCGGGGGATTCGTGAGAGGCAGATTCGTTCATTGTTGCTCCAACCTTAGGTAGTCAACCGGCCGATCCACGACTGGACGGAGGGTACCGACTGTCCGAACAACTGCATGTGAGTAATGCGCTGAATCTGACCGATGCATGGACAGCATTGACGTGTACTTAAACCCATTCTACCAGGATTGAATAACCATTGTGCTCTTGGGTAGATAATCAATAACGTTGATGGAAATATCCAACAGATATCATATACTATTCAGACATTCATCGATTAGTTTCAATCGACCAGAACCCATCCCAGAAGGCAATAAAACCTATTTTTCCTGTCGAAACCGTTAAGGGCTTTTGAGGACTCATTTCAATAGTATGTCATCCAGTGACACCTCTCCTGTCAATCGTCGGAGATTCCTCGAGCTGTCGGGAGTCGCCGGAGCCGCTGTGTTCCTCGCCGGCTGCCTTGGCGATGATGATGATGACGAGGATCCAGATACGACGCCGACGCCATCACCAACACCACCACCTGAAGAGCGAACGGTCACCTATGCCACGACGATCGAACCATCCACCATCGATCCGATGCGGGTCACCGACAACCTCGAGACACTGTACGCCGGAAACGTCTACGATGGTATTCTCTCATACACCAACGAGCTGCCCCCACAGATTACCGACGGGCTTGCCGAGGATTACGAGGTGGACGAAGAGGGGGTCACCTTCCATTTCACCATCAGGGACGATGCAGAGTTCCACAACGGTGATCCCGTCACCGCCGAGGATATCGTCTTCTCGATCGAACGAATGCTCGACCTTCAAGCGGGATTCTCGTGGATGTGGTCCGGTTTCGTCGATACCGACCAGATCGAGATCGAGGACGGCAACGTCGTCCGCATCGAGCTGACCGAGCCGTTCGCACCGTTGCTCGCCACGCTTCCCTACCTCTTCGTTGTCAACGAAGACCAAGTCGCCGGAGCTGGCGATGACTATCTCGAGTCCAACGATGCTGGCTCTGGAGCCTATGCACTCGAGTCATACGACATCAGTGAAGAGATCGTCCTCACGCGACACGAGGGATCCTGGCGGGAGTTCGACAACCCAGACCACGCCTTCGACCGCGTCATCATCGATATCATGCCAGAACCGTCGTCGGTGGTCGGGGCGATGCGCGATGGCTCGGCAGACATGACCGATGAATGGCTGGCATTCGAATCGTACTTCGATCTCGAGGAAGAGGATCATATCTGGCTCTCGAATGAGATCACCTTCTCTCCATTCTATGTCTTCATGCACAACCAGCGGGAACCGCTCGATGATGTCGACTTCCGTAAGGCGATTTCATATGCGATCGACTACGAAACCATCATCAACGACATCCTCGGTGGAAATGCTGAACGCATGCAGGGGCCGCTTCCCCAGGGTGCCCGCTTCCACAATGACGAAGCCATCCAATACGAGCAAGACCTCGATCAGGCACAGGCGCACCTCGATGCGTCACCATATGACCCTGGAGACTACCAACTGACGTACACGTTCGTGACTGGATTGGCCATCTCCGAGAACATCGGGCTGCTCATGCAGACGAACTTCGCAGAGATCGGTGTCGATCTCGAACTTTCAGCCGCACCGTGGACACGCATCACCGACGACGTGACGTCCCAAGAGACTACCTCGGATATGCATGCCATCTACCTGGGGTTCTCCTATGCAGACCCCGACAGTTGGCTCTACCCCACCTGGCACACCTCCTCTCACGGCACGTGGCAGAGTCCGTCGTGGTATGATAATCCTGAGGTCGACGACCTGCTCGACGAGGGTCGGCGTACGGTTGGAGACGATGAGCGTGAACCAATCTACCTGGAAGCCCAAGAGATCATCGCCGACGATGCCGGTGGGCTTTTCCTCCAGAATGAGGCGCAGCTATTCGCCATCAACAACCGGGTCGAGGGATTCTTCGACAACGGACTGATGGGCCTCACTCATTCGTTCTGGCACATGTGGGAAGCCGAGTGACGTAGCTGCCACGACACTTGTTGTAAGGTATCTTTTTGTTCCAAATAGGATTAGAGCCGAAATCCGGCGAGCGTATCAGCCGTATCTCGAATGAACGTGCTCTCTGCGATGGCGTACGCGCTTCCGGTGATACGCGGGATGATAGCGGTGTGGCCATCCTGGTCGACAGTATCGACTATCTCACCGGTAAACCGCGTGCCGATGATGCTCTCATAGTGGTAGTGATCTCCCACCGCAAGCGCATCACGATCGTACAGCATGGCCATCTTCGCACAGGTCCCGGTCCCACACGGTGATCGATCCACCTGGCCGTCACTGAATACGGTGACGTTCGCAGGGACAGCCCGTTGCTCATCATAGCATTCGACGAGCTCCACCTCAAGCGGCTCTCCGGTAACAGGGTGGGTGAAACGATGGTCCGTATTGAGTAGATCACGGACCGTCAAGGCAAGTTCGATCAGTTTCCTCAGCTGTGACTGTTCGAGCTCGAGTCCCACCTCGGCCACGTTTACGAGGGCGAAGGTATTCCCACCATACACTATAGAGACCTCGAGCGGTGTTCCATCTACGGTAACGGTCTCGGTCCCCAAGACGAACGAATCAACGTTCTCGATGGTAACCCCCTGGACCGATCCGTCGGTCATCTCAGGCCAAGCCCGGACCAATCCAGCGGGAGTCTCGACAACGAGCGGTCCATCAATCGGAGGCTCTATCTGGCCGTATTCGATGAGATAGGTGACGGTCCCGATGAGACCGTGACCACACATGTCGAGGTACCCCTCGGTATCCATGAAGAAACAGCCGATATCGGCTGACTCATCTGCAGGGTCCATCAGCACAGCACCGAACATATCTCGATGGCCACGTGGTTCGTGCATGAGGAAGCGACGAAGATGATCGTACTCCGTGCGGAACCGATCACGTGCCTCGATGGCGCCACCGTCGGTCACACCAGCTGGTAACCCATCGACGACGATCCGTGTCGGCTCACCAGCGGTGTGGGTATCAACCGTGTCGATACGGAGGTCTTGTGTCATCGGTCGAACTGAACTCAGAGCTCACCAAAGATGGCGTACACCAACCGGGCAGGTGCATCGCCAACGTTCTCACTCCAATGCTCAACGCCAGCTGGGATGACGGTCATCGTTCCACCACCGACGACCGTATCGGTATCCTCGGTGACCACCCGAAGTTCGCCTTCGAGGATGACCGATACCTCTGCCCCGGCGTGGCTCGTCCATCCCGAAGCGGGGACACGTTGGCCGGGGTCGATCACGTACGTTCCGACCTGGCCAGGTGGCTCATCTCCCTCGAAGACAGCATGAGGGTCGTCGGTGCTCGCGGGCCAAAGATCAGCCAGCTCGTACACGGTTACTGAACTCATCATCGGTGGTTCGGTGTCGAGATACAAAGCCTTGGTCAGACGGCCATCATCCTACGCATCGCGAAGTCGATCGGTTTCCTCCCGATCGATCGTCGTCCCATCGATGGCTACACCATATTCGGTTCGAGCCGCCTCAATCGAAACGTACCCATCGATGACATCCTCAAGGACGGCGTCCGGTGGCCGTGCGAACGGATCGCCATACCCGCCACCACCACCAGAACGGTTCGAGACGACCTCATCGGGACGGAAGGCACCTCGCATCATACCCACATAGAGCAGCCCATCGTCAGGATGTTCATCGGTATTATCTGCGATCAGTTGCACCCGGGCTTGCCAGTCGTCATCGACATCGAGGACGACAACGTTCTTCGCACCTGGTGCACCACCGAATTGGCCCCATCCAGGCGTGCGGGTCTTCTTGTTGATCGATAACACGTTCGTCTCACCGACGAGTCGGTAATCCCGACGGATGCCGAGTCCACCACGATACCTACCTGCTCCACCGGAATCCTGGCGTAACTCGAGCCGGTCGAAGCGGACCGGTGCCTTATTCTCGAACACCTCTAAGGGGATGTTCCGCACCATCGTCTGCACGTAGTGCATGAGCGCGTTCGGGCCATCACGCTCATCGGTCGCCCCCCAGCCGACCCCCTCATTGCTCGCCTCGACATAGCGGCGGCCCGACGCCGGATCGGTCGAGTGGAGCATGATCGAGTTGATGTCGCCGCCAGTACTCGATGGGATGAGTGCTGGCATGCCCTTTGCGAGCGCTTTGTAGATCACGTCCACGCCAAGTGTCGACGCCCACAAGGTGTACGTCGGCGCGGGATATCGGGCGTTGAAGAGTGTCCCTTCAGGTGCGTGCAAATCCACCGGTCGGTAGTGGCCTTCGTTGGTCGTCCTCGACGGGTTCGTCAGCGTCTTGACGACGAACTTGCACATCGCCTGAGTCCGACCCAAGGGCACATTCATCGGTCCGTCGGTTTCATCTGCGGATTCAGAGAAGTCGAAATGGATGTGGTCACCGTCGATGGTCACCTCGACGGCCATCGGAACGAGATCGTCGGAGACACCATCGTTGTCGAGGTAGTCAACCGCCGACCAGGTACCATCCGAAAGCGCCTCAAGCCCTTCCTTGGTGGTAGACTCACCGTGGGCGATGATATGGTCGATAGCCGCGTTGACCGTTGCAGATCCGTATTTTCGGTGTATCTCGCGCAATCGCTCACCACCGGTCTGGATGGCAGCCACCTGCGCGTGGAGATCACCGATGACCTTGTCAGGGATCCGAGAGTTGAACCGGATGAGCTCGAGAATCTCCTCATCAGGTTCGCCGCCCTTGTAGACCTTCGTCCCAGGGAAGACAAGGCCCTCCTGGTGCATATCCGTGGAATCGAGTACATATCCGGCATCCTTCGCCCCGAGGTCGAGCCAGTGTGCTCGACTCGCCGCGTATCCGATCAGCTCATCATCGAGATGAACTGGTGCAAAGATGCACACGTCGAGGGTATGCGCCGCATTCCAGTACGGGTAGTTGAGCAAGACGATATCCCCTGGATCGAGGTTCTCTTCGCCGATGTGTTCGAGCCCCTTCCTGAGCGCGTAGTCGTTGCCCCCGAGGAACAGGGACAATCCTGGCGCGTCAGCCACAAGGCGTGCTTCAGCATCGTACAGTGAGAGGCCGAAATCGAAGATTTCGTAGATGATAGTGTTGTACGCCGTTCGCGTCAGGGTCCGTTGCATCTCAGTTGCAGCCGAAGTCATGTAGTTTCGCACCACCTCGATGGTGGCGGCATCGAGCCCATCATCTGTTGCCGGACTCATCGTGAGATCCCCCATTGCCGATTCGTAGACATCTATCGAGACCTCCAATCGCGTGACGTGGCGTTCAGCTGCTCACAGCCATCCTCGGTGACGACCACGAGGTCTTCGATACGGACACCGAAGCGTCCCTCGAGATAGATACCTGGCTCGACACTATGGACCATTCCAGGCTCGAGTATCCGGTCGTTGCCGCCAACGATGTACGGTGGTTCGTGCACCTCGAGGCCGACACCATGACCGGTACGGTGGAGGAAGACATCGCCATAACCAGCATCTTCGATAACCGATCGTGCCGCCACGTCGACTGAACCGGCGGTGACACCTGGTTCGACGGCTTCGATACCTGCTTGAAACGCCTCATGAACGATGGCGTGGACTTCCTCGAAATCAGCCGGTGGTTCACCACCGATGACGACAGTCCGGGTCTGATCTCCGGGATATCCATCGACGACTGTGCCGAAATCGAACACCACCGGATCACCAGCTTCGATGACCCGGTCACCTGAGCGATGGTGTGGCTTGGCTCCGTTCGGACCCGAACCGACGATCGGTTCGAAGGAGAAGCCGTCGCCACCGTGTGCATCGATCGCATCACGAAGCACGTAGACGACCTCCTGTTCGGTCTTGCCAATGAGTTCATCTCCACGATCGCGGACGTCCATCCACGCTGCGTCGGTGATGGATGCTGCCTCACGGAGTGCCGTCAGTTCGGCGTCGTCTTTGATGATTCGCAGGTCTTCAAGTACCTCCCCAGCCAGGCCGTAGCTGGCATCGGGGAGCAGTCCCTGCAGGTCGACGACGAATCTGGCGAACATCGTCTCATCAAGGAGCACGCGGCCATCTGTGTTCGCCAATTCTGTCTCGGTCAGCGCCGCTTGTACAGCATCGAGCGGGTCGTCCGCATCAGCCCAGGCGATGATATGCTCCAGATCGGTCTCCGCATTGAGCTGCTCGACGTACATCGTCGGGGCAACCATCCGTATCGCTGCTGGAGTGACGACGAGGAGCAGATGACGTTCCATCGGTTCCTCGACGAAACCGGTGAGATAGCTGAGGTTCGGACTCGGAAAGAGCACGAGCCCCGCGACATTGCGGTCGGTCAGCCGGGCCTGAACCTGCTCGGTCCGCGCGGTGAAATCACCGGGGATCGCCATGGTCATCCACGGAGCTCTTCGGTGGCCTCGTGATCGATCTCGAGGTCATCAGTGATGACAACACCATAGTCGCCCTTCGCCGAGGCAACCGACACGTACCCATCGATGACATCCTCGAGGACGGCTTCCGGTGGTCGTTCGAACGGTTCGCCATAGCCACCTCCACCACCGGAGCGGTTGGAGATGACCTCGCCAGGTTCGAAGAATCCACGGAACATGCCGACCCACTTGAGACCGTCGTCATAGAGGTCGGTGTTGTCGACGAGAATCTGCACTCGCTCATCGGCACCATCGTTGAGGTGAAGGACGACGCCGTTTTTCGCCCCTGGCTCACCGCCTGCAAGACCAAAGCCTGGACGCTTCGTCTTCTGGATGATCGAAAGGGCACCAACCGGACCGGTTATCCGATAATCGCGTTGGAGACCCAATCCCCCGCGGAAACGACCGAGTCCACCCGAGTCCTCTCGGAGCGATAGTTCATCGAAGAGGATCGGTGCCTTGTTCTCGAGCACCTCCATCGGGAGGTTCCGGACCATCGTCTCAGTGATGTGCATGAGTGCGTTCGGTCCATCTCGTTCGTCGGTCGCTCCCCAGCCGACGGCATCGTTGTTCGCCTCGACGAACTGCCGACCGGTCTCCGGATCCTCACCGTAGAGCATGATGTCGTTCAGATCGCCACCTGAGCTCGCCGGGATGTGACCAGGGAGTGCCTGTGCAAGCGCCTTGTAGATGATATCGACACTGACGATCGCCGTCCAGATGGTGAACGTTGGCGCTGGGTACGTCGCGTTGAAGACGCTCCCCTCCGGTGCATACACCGAGAGCGGATCGTACTGCCCGGCGTTGCTCACCTCATCAGGCGTGGTGATCGACTTGAAACACAGTTTGCAGACCGTCTCGGTCATCCCGAGAGGGATGTTGAGCGGTTCATCGACCTCATCGGATGAGCCCGTGAAATCGACATGGAACTCGTCACCATCGATGGTCACCTCGACCTCGATCCTGATGAGATCGCCCGTGGTACCATCGATGTGATCGACCGCAGTCCACGAACCATCGGGCAGTGCAGCGACGGCATCCCGTGCTGTCTGGCGGCCATGATCGTGGATCTGTTCGATGCTCGCGGTGACGACCTCCGAACCGTACTTCTTGTGGAGCTCTCGCATGCGCAGCTTACCCGTCCGCAATGCCGCGATCTGTGCATTGAGGTCGCCGATGACCTTGTTCGGCAGCCGTGAGTTGAACCGGATGAGTTCGAGGATCTCCTCGTCGGGTTCGCCACCCTTGTATACCCGGGTGCACGGGAAGATAAGTCCCTCCTGGTGCATGTCGGTCGAGTCCAACACGTAGCCAGGATCCTTCGCACCGAGATCGAGCCAATGTGCCCGTGTGGCCGCAAAGCCGATGAGCTCGTTGTCCTCCTGTGGGACATCCTCACCCTCGGCATAGATCGGTGCGACGACACAGACGTCGAGCGTGTGGGTCGAGCTCCAGTAGGGGTAATTGAGCAAGAAGATATCGCCAGGGTGCATGTTCTCGACGCCAACATGATCGACGAGCTTGTTGAGTGCGTAGTCGTTGGCACCGAGGAAGAGGGCGAGTCCGGGCGAATCTGCAATGAGCTGGCGGTCAGCATCATACAGTGAGATACCGAAGTCGAGGATCTCGTAGACGATCGTGTTGTAGGCGGTTCTGATGAGTGTGCGCTGCATCTCCTCAGCGGCCGAGTTGAGGTAGTTTCGGACCACCTCGACGGTGGCCGCGTCTGGTTCGGCTCTGACACTAGCAGCCATGATCACACCCCTCCCTGGATCAGCAGATGGCCGTAATCGTCGACCTCGGCCGTTTGATCGGAGTGGAAGACGATCGTCGTGGTTGGCTCGAAGACGATGGCGGGACCCTCGATGGTCTGTCCGGCGGCGAGTGACCCACGCTTGTAGACATCGAAGTCGGTCATCTCGCCGGCGGCGAAGTCGTACGCGTTGCGGACACCAACTGGTTCTCCCGCACCATCGGCGGTGGCCTTCTCAAGTGTGGGTTTGTCCGTCTCGCCGATGCCGCGAACCCGAAGGTGGACCACCTGTGGTGGGTCGTCCATCGTGTGACCGTACCGTGATTCGTGCTTGGCCTCGAACCGTTCGCCGAGTTCGTCGAGGTCTGCGAGATCCTGCCCAGGTACCGACACCGTGTGCTCCTGACCAAGATAGCGCATCTCGACGTACCGCTCGAGTGACTGCGTCTCATCAGCGAATCCTTCCACACTGAGTTGTTCGGTGAGTTCCTCTTCGAGCTCGGTGAACCGACGCTCGAACTCATCATGATCGACGTCCTCGAGGACGCTGATGTAGGTCTGGCTCTCGTCGTAGACGATATCGGACATGAGCATCCCCCACGCGGAGAATACCGACGGTGCCTGTGGGACGAGCACCTCACCGACGCCGAGTTCTCTCGCGACGAGTGGCACGAACATCGGCCCGGCACCGCCGTAGGCAACCATCGTGAAATCACGAGGATCAAGCCCTTTCTCGACGGTGATCTCCCGGATCGCTCCGACCGTGTTCGCAAGCGCCACATCGAACATTCCACGGCTGACCTCTTCGATGGACTGGCCGAGTTCATCAGCAAGTTTCGTCTCGATACCCGACAGTGCAGCGTCGGCATCGAGGTCCATCTCGCCACCGAGGAACTGGTCAGGATCCATAAAGCCCAGCGCGAGGGCGGCGTCGGTGATCGTCGGTTCGGAGCCACCATGGCCATAACAGATCGGACCGGGATCAGCACCGGCACTCTGTGGGCCCACCTTCAGCAGGTTGCCGTCGAGCCAACCGATGCTACCACCACCGGCGCCGATGGTTCGGATGTCGAAGACCGGAATCATCATCGGCAGTTCCTCGAGGGCAGACTCGTACTCGACGGCGGGGGCGCCGTCCTCGATGACACAGGCATCCATACTCGTTCCACCGAAGTCGACGGCGATGAGGTTCTCTCGGCCGATGATATCTCCGACGAATGAGGCACCGATGAGCCCACCAGCGGGTCCGGAAAGAATGGTGTGTACCGGTGCCGTGGTGGCACTCTCTGCGGTCAGTGCCCCACCGCCCGATCGAGTGATGAAGAATGAACCATCGAAGCCCTCGTCGCGGACGGTGTCATCGAGCTGTTCGACGTAGTTGTCGAAGATTGGCTTGATGTACGCATCGAGCACGGCGGTCGAGGTTCGCTCGTACTCGCGGTACTCGCGGGTGATCTCGCTCGATAGTGAGAGACTGACTCCGGGGACTTCCTCACGGATGATCTCTCCAGCGCGTCGTTCGTGCTCGTCGTTCTGGTATGAGTGAAGGAAGCAGACGGCGATGGCCTCACAATCCCACTCATCGACCAACTCACGTGCGGCGTCACGAACAGCGTCCTCATCTAACGGTTCGACCTCGTTGCCCTTTGCATCGAGTCGACCGCCCACACCGTATCGGCGACGACGAGGAACGAGTAATTCGGGCTTGTTGTAACGGATATCGTACATCGAGTCGCGCTTGAGGTTGGTTCGACCGATCTCGTAGATATCCCTGAACCCTTCGTTGGTGATGATCCCGGTACGTGCACCTTCTCGCTCCAGTAGCGCGTTGATACCGAGCGTGGTCCCATGGACGAACGAGCTCGCATCGGCGAGGTCGAGACCGAGCTTCTCGATCGCATTGACGACCCCAGCGGTGGGGTCAGCAGGGGTGGTCGACGCCTTCTCCACCGCTAGCTCCCCCGATTCGCGGTCGAAGGTCACCGAGTCAACAAATGTGCCACCGATATCTACAGCCAGGTGGTGCGACGATGTCATACAAGCATAGTTCGCTGGATACGCTCAAAATTCTTGTGAATTGGTGACACATATATAGCAATACATTGATATATTGAAATAGACTGTTGTGAGCGAATCGCCGATTCAACCGAAATCGTCCATACAACGGAAAGTGCGACCAAAAATCGGCTATTCGAATAGGGCATCGTTATCGGTAATAGCAGTACACATTGATAACTTTTCTATCATGAATTTTCCACCATATGTTCACCAAATATCTGCATGCGTTGGACCGATCGGTTAGAGGCGTCGGGCTTTTACTTACCGACAGAGGAGGCTGCACCATGAGACGACCTGGACGTGGTCCACCGGCGGTACCGAGCCGGTGGGCGGACATCATCGAAGAAGCAGCGGCGACCGCCGACACCTACCGTGAGGATGGTTACGAGGTGGAGTTGCTCCACCCCGGTGACGTGGTTCCAATCCCTGACACCGTTGCCTTTGACATCCTCCTGCCCGGCAGCGAGTTCGAGGCTGTCGAAGCGCTGGCCGGTGAATTCGATGCACCCGAGGTAGCTGTGTTCACGGCACAAGAGAGTGGCTTTGGGTATGCCGTCATCGTCGCAACCGCACCAGGCACATCGACGGCCATCTGCTGTCCGATCTATTACGAGCTGGCCAGCATCGACGAACTGCTTGAGGCAATCGAAGACGCGATCGAATTACATCTGCGTCCGCTCAATCGGCGATCAAAGGTGGTCATCAAGATCGACGAGCCAGACCTGCTCTTTGGTACGTTGGAGTAATCAATTGGTGAAGTCGATCGAAGAATTCGATGTGACTGTCGGTCATCGATGTGACCAATGGGTCAACTTCGGCCACTCAGCGTTGTACAACAGAGAACGATCGTCAGTTCGACCGAGCGGAGTCGGCTGGATACATCTGTCTCGCCAATCAGGTAGATTTGTTCAGGTGCAGGCAACGTGATTTCAGCGAACAAGTCTGCTTTGGTCTGGTTTCCGAGACAGCACGCAGACCGATTGCCAAACAGGTTTGGTCTTCGGCACCACTTCGATAACTACGATGGTCACGGATCTTGGTGAACGGACGCTGGATCATGCTGCAGACGAGGTAATCGATGCCTCGGAGACCTCCTTCGATGTGGAAACCGACGTTCTCGTGATCGGCGGAGGTGGTACCGGTCTAGTCGCGGCACTAGCTGCTGCAGATCACACCGACGGCACGGTCACCGTGCTCGAAAAGAGCGACCGAATCGGCGGGAACACCGCATTGTCGACCGGGATGATCCCTGCGGCAGGGACTCGCTTACAGCAGGAAGCGGGGATTGATGAGACATACGAAAACATCGCCGCGGATATCCTCGAGAAGAACCATGGGAACACAAATGTCGAGCTCGTCGAGCACCTCTGTAAAGAGAGCAAGGAACTCATCCACTGGCTGATCGACGACTGGGATATCTCACTACAACTCGTCGATAACTTCCGATATCCACGTCACTCTGAATACCGGATGCACTCACCTCCAGGGCGAAATGGAGAGCACCTCATCGAGGAGCTCAGCGAGCGGATTCGGTCGACTGAGAACACCGAGCTGCTCACGAACACCCCGGTAAAGGCGCTTGTGGTCGAAGATGGCGCTGTCGTTGGAGCCATAGCCGGAGTCACCCACGAGGAGGTCATTGCTGCTAAGCGGGTGATTCTCGCGACTGATGGCTTCGGTGGGAATCGACAGATGGTCGAACGCCACTGTGGATCGATCGCGGAGGGGCTTTACTTCGGTACCGACGGTAACACGGGCGATGGAATCCGTTGGGGTAGCGCTGTCGGTGCCGACCTCAGATACATGGACGCGTACCAAGGCCACGCGACGGTCGTTCACGGCACCGGTGCCCTCTCAACATTTGCGGTCATCATGCACGGCGGAATCCTCGTCAATGAGCATGGAGCACGATTTGAGAACGAGGCGAAGGGATATTCAGAACTCGCAGAAGATGTCATCGCCCAACCGGGAGGGTTGGCCTACGAAGTGTTTGATGAGAGCATTTACGAGGCGCTCAGCGGTGAATTCGATGACTTCGACCAAGCCGTCGAACTCAACTCATATTCATCTGCTCCAGATATCGAGACACTCGCCGAACACCTCGGGTGTGATCCAGCATCGACGGCCAAAACGGTCGAGGCCTACAACGAAGCGGTCCGAAACGATCGTCCGGACGAGGTCGGCCGAGTTGATGGTCGATCCGTCCTCGAACCCCCGTTTTTCGGGGCTGTCGTCACTGGTGCCCTCTTTCACACGCAGGGTGGACTCGTCGTCGACACCGATGCCAGGGTACTCAGAGCCGATGGAACACCGATTCCGAACCTGTACGCCGGGGGTGGT
>SKSH01000222.1 GCA_007118075.1 Halobacteriales archaeon | reverse complement strand
TCCTGCTCGACCAACGCCTGTTTGAATCCTTCCAGTGCTAAGTGGGGGTCGGCAAATCCGTCGGTTTGGCAGTAGGTCGCAGCCACGAAACGATCCTCCTTCAATCCCCTGCAGTGCTCTTGTGCCTCGTCTGGGGTGAGTAGTTCGCTCGACACCCCCAGCCTTTGCTGGAGTTCGACGTTATCAGCAAACTGTTCTGCCGTGGTGTGTTCTCGAGCCAGGAAGAGGTACCCGTTACGCCGGTAGGCGATATCAACACCGAACTCCCGCTCGAATCGCTCCCAGATATCGATGCTCACTCTCGATAGTTCGATGTTTACGATCGATGAGAACTGTGCCCGTATGCCCCCAGCGGCGCGCTCAGTACTGCCTGCTCCCAGCGATCGTCGTTCGCAGACAATTACGTCGACACCACGTTTGTCGAGATAGTATGCTGATGCTAGGCCGATAATCCCTCCACCCACAACGACCACCTGCATGCTACTATCTCACACAGAATAGCCCTCACGTCAAGGCTGCACCGATTGGCCTCCAAAGGAGATCTCGTGACCGATGTCTTCTTCGATAGCCTGTTCAAGCAACAGTTCCGCAGCTGCCGCATCGAGGACCGCACTACCGACACTCTCGACCAGGATCAGTTCATGCGTTGGTGCGGTGATCTCTCCAGCGAGCAGGGACCCAAGGGGGATCAGCTCGTCGGGGTCGAACGCCGATTTGGCGATGTCTCCAATCGTTGCAACCTCCTCGGGAACATCGGCAAGTACGAGGCTCGCCGCTTCGACGACGGATGCCTCGATCTCTTGCATCTCCTCGGTATAGGCACCGACTGCGATCACAAGTGCATCAGATCGCAGTGCATCAGCGGGGAAGACCGGTTCATGACTGGTCGTTGCCGTGACGACAACGGATGCGTCGGAGACTGCCTCAATCGGGGTCGAAACCGCGGTCGCCGCGATGCCTTCTGACTGCAGTTCTGCAGCACAGTCGAGTTTCGACTTACTTGGTGAGTAGATTCTCACCGATTCGAGCTGAGCGACGGCATCGATCGCACGGGTCTGCCAACGGGCCTGGGTGCCAGCACCGAGAACTCCTAGTGTGATGGGACCTTCGCATAGTTCTCGGACGGCACACGCTCCGATACAGCCGGTCCTCGCCCCGGTCACGAGCGTCGCATCGAACAAGGCGGCAGGCCTGCCATCCACTGCATCTGCGGCGAGCAGTTGGGCATGAATCGTGGGAAGTCCACGCTCAGGGTTCTCCTCATGGAGGCTCACGAGCTTGGTCACGAAGTACGTGGCACCATGGATGTATGCAGGCATCACCAATCCCATCCCCGTTGGTTCTTCGTTCACGGATCCGCGGCCAATTGGATAGTGCGGCCTCGTCGGTCGTTCGACTGCACCTTCGGTTTGCTTGATGAGTCCGCCAGCTACCGCATCTACGAGTTCTTCAACAACAAGCAGCCGTTCCACCTCGGAGTCGGTCAGAATACGGACCATCCTACCGTCCCTACATCGCCGTATCTCAAAACGGTTGATGGGTGGCCACCATCGGACGTTCATCTGCCAGGTGTCGAAACCTTGACTCAGTGTCCTGGTTCCTGGTCATCCAATCCTCACCATTACGAGTGATTCGTTCCATGCGAACATTGCAACGAACCGCGACGCCTGACTTCCCAAAGTGCATCGTGTTACGGAACCTGCCGGCTATCGATGTCATAAACTCCGATACCTGACAATCAGTTACCTCACACACCTACGAACCGATTCATTCACGGATACGAACTCCAGAACTGCTGTGTATGGATATCGATGAGGCGAGGGAATCGGTCGTCCCAGGGACAGACGAGAACCTCGATACCCCTGATGTGAAGGGATATGATTTCCGAGGGGAGTTCGATTTTCAATCGCTCCTTGAGAGCTATGCGACTACCGGATTTCAAGCGACCCATCTCAATGAGGCGATCGAGATCGTCGGGCAGATGCGCGAGGAGGAGTCACACATCTACCTCACATTCACCTCCAATATCATCTCTTGTGGACTTAGAGAGACTGTCGCGTACCTGGTACGCGCCGGGTTCATCGATTCGATTATCACGACCTCCGGATCGATCGCAGAGGACGTCATCAAGACCGAGAAGCCGTTCAAGATGGGACGTTGGCAGGCTGATGAAGCAGAATTGCGCCAACGGGGGATCAATCGGCTTGGGAACATCTTTGTCCCCTCTGATCGGTACGTATGGCTGGAATCGTATCTAAACGAGTTTTTCGGTGAGTTCTTCTCGGACGAATCCATTCGAACGCCACTTGAGTTCTCACGGGAACTTGGGGTGTCCCTTGACGATGAGGATTCATTCCTCTATCAGGCGGCGCAACATGATGTCCCGGTGTATTGTCCAGCTATTACCGATGCAGAGATCGGTAACTTCCTCTACTTCTACCAGCAGAACGTCGATGACGAGGTCGGCCTTGAGATTACCGAGGATTATCGAGCATTGATCGACGAGGGATTGGCGGCTGAGACGACCGGTTTGATCGTCGTTGGCGGTGGGGTACCCAAGCATCATGCCATCATGACGAACCTCTTCAGAGGTGGTGCTGACTACGCGGTCTACATCTCCACGGGGATGGAGGGGGATGGATCGCTCTCAGGAGCGCCACCGAATGAGGCTGTCTCGTGGGGCAAGATCAAGGAAGCTGAGAAGAACTACACACAGGTACAGGCCGAGGCGACACTCGTGTTCCCGCTCCTCGTCGCCGCAGCGTTCAAACTCGAGCCCTAACTCCGCTCTGTCTCTGGATGGATCGGCGCATCGAAGCCGCCACGTATGAGCGGCTTGGCGATATGACGACGGGCGACCGGTGGTACCTCATACCATCCACGCTCAAGCGAACGGTCGATTGGCCGTTCAACCTTCGATGGATGTGTCCGCTCACAGGTGCGACAGCGATATCCCTGCTCGCGACCGGCTGATTCCATCCGTCTATCACATTCGGGGCAGGTCGGATTCACCCACTCGGTCTGGACGAGTTCCCTGATCGCGAATTTCTCGAGCTTGATCGTCCCTCCTTCATGTTCTCCTGCAACGGTGAGTCGATCACCAGGTTGCAATTTCAGGACATACGCTCGAAAACGTTTGGTCGGCTCGAACGCGACACAATCGATGGACTTCTCCGTAGCCGCAACGCTGCGGAGTTCAAAAAAAACATGCCCTCCCTGTATGGTGGTCGGTTCACTCGTGATGATGCCATCGACGAGGTATCCCGCACCTTCGCGAAGCGATCCGATCGTACCACGATCGAGGTGGGCATCGGTTCCCTGGTTGGTGATGAATGTCCTCGACCGGTCGACTGGCTCACTGTTGATGGCATCGGCGACGGATTCACAGGCATCTGGATCGTCACCCCTGATACCATAAAGGACCGGGCCCGGCGCGTTGGGAATACAAACGACCTCACCCTCTACCGGGTCGACCGTATCCCAGACCGCCGGATAGGTGGTATCAGCGGCATCGAAGACCGAATCATGGTCAACCTCGCGTGGTGAGCCACACCGATCGAGTTTCCGATAGGTGAGGTGCTCGTAGGTCCAATCGTCGAAGGCACCCCAGGCTCCGACGGCGGCGAGGGCTCCGATTCGACCAAACCCTTCATCGTCAGTGACGGCGGCATGCGTCAACCCGGATCGGTCCAATAGATCGAGTGTCTTGTTCAACGAGTGGACGTGCCGAATGGCGTCCAACGAGAATCGCAAGATCGGTTTTGGAAGAGTATTTGACGACGTATCGGCTGCGACGATTCCAGGAGAAGTCAGTTCATCGGATGTCTCACTATATCGTTCGACTATCTCATGCGCTAGATCCATCGCTGATTCCATTGGAGCATCAGCATGTAATGCGAGCGCGGCATTCCCCCTCGTTTTCCGTTCGATGGCTGGATTCAACCGGATGAGGAGAGCCCGTTCGATCGAGTACCCCTCTTCTTCGAGTGCCTCAGCGAGAAGCGTCGCTACATACGTCGTGCACATCCCCTCGGTGCGGGAGTCGGTATCGTCGATCGCGACGATCGTCACGGTAGTTGATCTAGGTGGGTATCGGTAAATCGGTTGCCTTCATCAGGAATCCTCGATACAGCAACATCGGTGATGGAATCCTCGCGTTTCGATGTAAAGTTCCACGCGAACGGTTCGATTGATGGGCCGACTCGGATTTGAACCGAGGACCACTCCGTTATGAGCGGAGCGCTCTGACCAGACTAAGCTACCGGCCCTACCGAACTGTACGAAGACGGTTCACCTAATGTCTTTCCTACGTGAGAGAGTGGTCACTAATACAACTGCTTCAACGATGACCGATGCCCTCTGCGTGAAGACTGACCCCGATGTAGCACCGCTCGAGGTCGATTCGACACCAATCTACAAAGCGCCGCCACCAGGACTCGAACCTGGGACAACCTGGGTAACAACCAGGTGCTCTACCAACTGAGCTATGGCGGCTCTGCATCGTCTCTACCCGATACCCCGAAAAATGGGTTTCGTTTCCCCCCGCTTTGCGCACCACCGCAAACGAGTTGCCAATTCGGCTCATAGGCCCCGATCGCCTGCCATGCTGAAGGTCATCACGGTAACTCGGCCACAAATGGGAGAAAATAACGGCAAACCTCGGTAACACGGACTAACGATTTCACCCCTTTATCTGCGGGATTGACCAGGATTCGATCGCGATGTCACCGAATGAAAACGCAACGGATGCATCAATTGAGAGTAGCCGACAGGGACCACCGGAGACACTCCCCGAACAGGTACCTGAATTTGTCTCCGACATCCACACAGCAGTTGATGGCTTCATCAGCAACATCGGTTCGGGGCTGGCGGACGTGATCAATGGGATTGCACCATCACTTACTGAAAGTGTGGACTTCATTACGGCACTGGCCGTATTATAGATTCTATGACCACTCCAGAGCCGATAACTCGCCGAGCCTGCCTTGGGGCCGCCGGTGTAACAGCCGCAAGTGCACTGGCTGGCTGTCTGGATATGATTCCGTTTGTCGGTGATGACCCCCTCAGATTCGAAGCAAAGCCAGCATCGGTTCCCACGAATGTCCTCGAGGAGACGGGTTACGAGGAGCATGAGATCGGCGAGATGACCGTCACCGAGACGTTCGAGGCGGCCGGACAGAGCCAGGACGTCGAGGTAACCAACTGGCTTTCGGAGTATGACAGGGCGCTCGACCTCGGTCCGCTCGATGTCATCCTCGAAGAGCGGGTGCAAGCTGCCGTGTTCACCGCACTGAGCACACCGCAGGTTGACGTGCTCGGTCAGACTTTCAATCCCGTTGGCGACATGAGTCCCCGCGAGATTGCAGATATGCTCCAGGACCATTACGAGGATTTTGAGGATCTTGAGCAGGTAGATGAGACCGAGGCGACGCTGGCCGGTCAGACGACCGATGTCGCCGAGTTCGAGACGAGAGCTGAGTTGCTTTCGGCGGGGATGACCATCGATCTCACCCTGCATATCGCAGCTGCAGTCGAGTCGGGTGACGATTTCATCATCGGTATCGGGGGCCACCCAAGCGTCCTCGATGATGAACGAGAGCACATCTACACCTTGTTCGCCGCAGTCGAGCACGAAAGGTAGCGATAGACGAGCACCGATCCGTTACCGATCACGTACGCCCATTGATTTGAGAATCACCGGTATGGCGGCCATCCTCAGTCACCTTAGCAACCGATTCGACTAACACCGAGCCGGGTGAATGATCCGTCAGGATGAGTGACGCCGTCGATACGGTACTCGCCAATTTGGCAGCCGTCACGACACCTACCGATGCCGAGCGAGAGGCGATGTGGTTGGCGGTGGCCGAGTTAATCGAGCGAACCGAAGCAGCGATCGCTGACCTTGGCATCGAGGCAACGGTGTTACATGTCGGCTCGACGGCGAGGGGCACGTGGTTGTCAGGCGATCGCGACATTGACATCTTCGTCCGCTTTCCCAATGGAACTGATCGTGAGAAGTTGACTGACGGAGGGCTCAGTGTCGGCCGAGCGGTCCTTGACGATGGCAAAGCGAATTATGCTGAACACCCGTACATCGCCGGCACATACGATGAATTCGACGTCGATATCGTGCCATGTGTGGCTGTGGAAGATGCATCATTGGCAGAGACTGCAGTCGATCGAACACCCTTTCACAACGAGTATGTCGGTGACCGTCTCGATGAGGAACTCACGATTGACGTCCGCATCGCCAAACACCTGCTGACGAACATCGATGCATACGGGAGCAATCTTCGCACCTGCGGATTCGGTGGGTACCTTCTTGAGCTTTTGATCCTCGAACACGACGGCATCCGTCCGCTATTGGAGGAGATTGTCGACTGGCAACCCCCCGTTCAGTATGATTTAAAAGATCATGCTGCCAGCTCGTTCGATGATCCACTCGTCGTGATCGACCCGACCGATCCCAACCGGAACGTTGCTGCGGTAACAGCGGCATCTCAGCTCGCCCGCGTCCAGCATTATGCCCGTGCCTTCCTCGACGAACCAGCATCTGATACCTTCACCTTACCAGTACGTTCTCCTCTGTCTGATGCAGAGCTCATCGACGAGATTGAGACGAGGGGCGGTGAATTGATAGCTCTCATCTTCGACCGTCCAGACCTCGTTGATGATCAACTCTGGCCACAGCTCCGGAAGACGCGAGCTGGTATCAGCGGTGAACTCGACCGCCGAGGATTCGACGTGCTCAGAACCGCTACCCTAGCCACCGATAATCGTCTCGCCCTCTTGTTCGAATGTGCGGTTCCGAAGCTGTCTCGAATCGAACGCCACGAGGGTCCACCGTTGGCCTTCAAAGCGCATGCAGAACGTTTCCTTGAGACGTATCGTGGGGAAGAAGCGGTGTATGGGCCGTTCATCGAGGGTGACCGGTACGTCATCGAACGCGAGCGGACGATCCGTACCCCTCGAGCCTTCCTCGCGAGCGATCGACTCTTCGATGTCCGCATCGGTGATCAGCTCGAACCGGTGCTCGAATCGGGCTACGATGTCCTCATCGACGAGGATCTCATCGAATTGCTTCCGTCATTCGGTGAGGAGTTATCGGCATATTTCGAGCCAATACCCTGACTGCTCGTCTTGACGTTACCCCCGAATTCAACTGTTCTCGTTGGAACGGATGACTCAGCTGAGCAATGCGTGCGTGGCCAGCTGGTCGAGTGATCGACGAAGGCGGTCGTTCTCCGAGCTATCGGGTCGTGTGGGTGCCTGACCGGAGAAGGCATCGACCACCGCTCGTGCACAGTTACCGATGACATCGAGTGCGTAGCCCCCCTCGAGGACGAATCCAACACCAGCATGGAGGTCGGTTGCGAGGGTCCGTGTTGCATCGGCGAGCAGGCCGAAACCGTCGGTGGAAAGTCGCTGGCTCGCGAGCACGTCTCGGACGTGAGCATCGAATCCACAGGAGACGAGGATGACCTCGGGGTCGAAGCTGCGCATCGCGGGAACGACCGTCTCATCGAAGGCGGTTAGATAGGCAGCATCATCGAGGTCGTTCGGTAGTGGAACGTTCAACACTCTATCGTGTTGTTCGCTATGCAGTGTGCCCGTACCAGGGTATAATCCTCGTTGATGCAAGGAGACCAACGCCAC
>SKSH01000097.1 GCA_007118075.1 Halobacteriales archaeon | reverse complement strand
GGATGTTGGCCATCGGTGCGAGTGGGGTATTCAACCACCTCTACGAACGGGATGTAGACCGTCGAATGGCACGGACGGCCGATCGTCCGTTGGCCACGCACACGGTCTCGATGAGGCGTGCAGCGGTATTCGGAGTCGTGCTCACACTTGCCTCGATCGGCGTATTCCTCGCCTTAACAAATGCACTCGCTGCCGGGCTCGGGCTCGTCGCCATCGGCTTTTACAGCATCATCTACACGGTGGTACTCAAACCAAATACCAGTCAGAATATCGTCCTCGGTGGAGCAGTCGGTGCGTTCCCAGCCATCATCGGGTGGGCTGCGGTCACTGGCTCGATCGGGATCCCAGTGCTGGTGCTCGGGTTGATCATCTTCCTCTGGACACCAGCGCATTTTTACAACCTCGCCCTTGTGTACAAACGCGATTACGCTAGGGGCAACTTCCCGATGCTCCCCGTCGTCCGCGGCGAACGGGTGACCCAACGACATATCGTCCTCTATGCAGGTGCCACCCTGCTGTGTGTCGCCCTGCTCGGAGCCATCGGTGGGCTCGGTTGGCTATATGGTGCCACCGCTGTCATCGCCGGGGGTGGATTCCTCTACACCATCGTCCATCTCTATGAACATCAAAATTCAGTGGCCGCGATGCGGACCTTCCATGCTTCGAACGCCTTCCTTGGCGTACTCATGGTAGCCATCATCCTCGAGCTACTCATCCTGTGATCATGCAGACAACCAGCCGATCGGTGGCTGAGATGCCAAATGACATCATCGAGCGTCTGCGCGCCATCCGTCCTCGAACGATCGTCTTCTGGACCGTTGTACTCGCCATCCAGATCAACCTCATCCTGATCTACCTGCTCGTGAGTGATGACCACGTGACGAACCTTCGATATCCCATCGTGTATCCACTCATCTGGATCAACACGGCCATATGGGTGGGGATGTATGCCCGTCCGGTGACCGTCTCGAGGCGGCTTCGGGTCGTTACCGGGGCGATAGGGTTAGGATACTTCATCATCCTGCTTGTGATCCCTGGTCGCATCGCCCTTGATGGCGACGTATCTGCACTGTTCGAGCTGAGTTATCGCTGGAATATCCCAGGTTGGGGCCCGATCATCAGCCTCGAGCTTTCGGGACTTCGTGCAACGTTCGTTCCATACGAGACCATCGGGTACATCGCCATCGCGTACCTCGTCACCGCCAATCTCAGGCGGATTTCACGAGCATCTCTCGCAGGTGCTCTCGGGTTGGTGACGTGTGTTGGTTGTACGGTGCCGGTATTGGTCCCCATATTGGGGGCACTCGGGGGGACTGGGACTGCCGTGGCGACTGTAGCATCGAACTGGTTCTACGACATCGGGACCGTAGTGTTTCTCTTCGCGATAGCCATCCTATATCACGGACATCGGCCGAGCTAGGTTTGCCGGGGTCACTTGAGAACACTCAATTGTGGGTACGGCTAACTAATTCATATGGAAGGTTTTGAACCGGATTCGGCAATCGAGACCATCGAGGTTGACGGTACTTCATATCGTTATGCCGATCTGACGTCCCTAGAAGAGGCAGGACTGTGCGAACTTGACCGCCTACCAGTGAGCATCCGCGTGCTGCTAGAATCGGTCATCCGCCAAACAGACGGCGAGCGTATCACCGCCGGAGATATCGCAGCTGCCGCATCGTGGGAACCCGAAGTGCCAGACGTCGAGGTTCCATTCACCCCATCTCGCGTGGTCCTCCAGGACCTTACGGGAGTCCCAGCGGTGGTCGATCTCGCCGCGATGCGTTCGGCTGTCGATCGAGCCGGCCACGATCCGTCTCTGGTCGAACCAGAGATCCCGATCGACCTCGTCATCGATCACAGCGTCCAGGTGGACTACTTCGGTTCTAACGAGGCGTTCGATCGCAACGTAGAACTCGAGTACGAGCGTAACGGTGAACGGTACCGTGCGCTCAAATGGGCGCAACAGGCATTCGATGGATTCGAGGTCGTCCCGCCAGGGACAGGAATCGTTCACCAGGTGAATCTTGAGTACCTCGGTCAGGTCGTCCACGATCGCGATATCGACGGCGATCGGTGGCTACTCCCTGACACACTCGTCGGAACCGATAGTCACACACCGATGATCGGCGGGATCGGTGTGCTTGGCTGGGGTGTCGGCGGTATCGAAGCCGAAGCAGCCATGCTTGGTCAGCCAATCACGATGACGCTACCGGAGGTCGTCGGTGTCAAGCTGACAGGTGAACTACCCGAGGGTGCGACCGCAACGGATCTCGTCTTACACATCACCGAGATGCTTCGAGAGGTCGGTGTGGTCGACCGGTTTGTCGAGTTCTTTGGGCCGGGGGTGGCAACGTTATCAGTAGAGGATCGCGCCACCATTGCTAACATGGCACCCGAACAGGGTTCAACGATCAGCTTCTTCCCGGTCGACGAGGCAACCCTCGAGTACCTCCGTTTCACCGGTCGTGACGAATCACATGTCGAGCTTGTCCAGACCTACCTCGAGGCACAGGGGCTCTTCGGTGAGCAGTCACCAGACTTCACCGAGGTCGTCGAGCTCGACCTCTCGACGGTAACCCCGAGTCTGGCTGGGCCGAAACGACCTCACGACCGAGTGGCGATGGAAACGATGGATACCCACTTTCGTGACTTGCTGGCCGATGCCTTCCCACACTCGGTTGAGGCGGCCGATGAGGAGGCACTCGAACGCTGGTATGAAAACGGCGCTCCTGCCCCACCCGAGGCTAAAAACGGGGGACAGGTAGCCGTCGAAAAGGCACCGGATCTCGGAAGACTCTCAAATCGAATCGAAGTTGAGGTCGACGGTGAAGTCTCTGAGATCGACCACGGGAGCGTCGTCGTCAGCGCGATCACGAGCTGTACGAACACGTCGAATCCGAGCGTGATGATCGCAGCGGGCTTGCTCGCGAGAAACGCCGTCGAGCGTGGACTCGACGTACCCGCACACGTCAAGACCAGCCTCGCACCAGGGAGCAAGGTGGTCACCGAGTACCTCGAGGCTTCGGGCCTCTTACCGTACCTCGAAGACCTCGGCTACCATGTCGTTGGCTACGGGTGTACAACCTGCATCGGCAACGCCGGTCCGCTTCCGGAACCGATCGAGGCGGCCATCGACGAGCACGAACTGTGGACGACGAGCGTCCTCTCGGGTAACCGTAACTTCGAGGCACGTATCCATCCGAAGATTCGAGCGAACTACCTCGCAAGCCCACCGCTGGTGGTTGCCTACGGACTCGCTGGACGGATGGATATCGACCTCACCGAAAATCCAATCGGGTACGATTCCGACGGAGAGGGAGTATACCTTGAAGATCTCTGGCCGAGTTCATCAGAGGTCCGTGAGTTTCTCGAGACCAGTCTCGATCCATCGATGTTCAGGGAGAAGTATGCCGACGTGTTCACTGGTGATCATCGCTGGGAGGCCCTCGATGCCCCAACCGGTGATGTCTATGAGTGGGACAACGAATCCACCTATATCCGCGAACCCCCATTCTTTGTCGACTTCCCAGAGGAGGCACCAGGGGTCGCCGACACTGCGGATGCCAGATGTCTGCTGTTGCTGGGCGATACCGTTACGACCGACCATATCAGCCCAGCCGGACCGTTCAGTTCGTCGTTACCAGCAGGTCAATGGCTCATGGAACACGGCGTGGAGCCACACGAGTTCAACACCTATGGTGCTCGCCGTGGCAACCACGAGGTCATGATGCGAGGTACGTTCGCTAACGTCCGTATGATCAACGAAATGCTCGACGGTATCGAGGGTGGACACACGGTGCACCACCCAAGCGGAGAGGAGAGCACGGTCTTCGAGGCAAGCGAACGCTACAGAGCCGAAGACGTCCCACTGGTGGTCATGGCCGGTGAAGAGTTTGGCACGGGATCGAGCCGTGACTGGGCAGCGAAGGGGACGAAACTCCTTGGAGTCAAGGCGTTGATCGCCAAGAGCTATGAGCGTATCTTCCGGGACAATCTCCTGGGTATGGGTGTGTTGCCTCTGGCATTCACCGACGGACAAGGTTGGGAGGAACTCGGCCTCGACGGAACGGAGACATACGAGCTCACCCTGCCATCGGCAGGACTCCGCGAGGACCGAACGATCGAGGTGACCGCCACCCGCGACGACGGGAGCCAGGTCACCTTCACCACCGAGGCGAAGATCCCAACCGAGACCGGCATCGAGTACCTCGAACACGGTGGTGTCCTTCACAAGGTGCTTCGAGAGCTCCTCACCAAAGCTGCTTGAACCCGGCAGAGTGCTCAAGAGGATAGCCCCGGTAGTGTCCTGACGATGGGAGCGCTCTATAGTTTGGCCGTTGTCGGCCCTGAGTCCATCGCGCAGGTCGCCGCTCACGACGTGGCATTCGTCGTCATCGTCATCGGGATCTTACTGACGATGACCGGTGTCTTCGGCGATCCCAACCTCGTCATCGTTGGATTGGTCGTCTCCATCGCGGGGCTCATCGGAATCCTCGTACAGCCAGATTCGACGCTGTTGGTCCTCGCAGCCTCGATTCCAGTGATTGGTTTCCTCCTCTTCTACATCTATCGCTACGTTGAATTCCCCCGGTCGCGGGCACCAGCACAGACATCAAGTGCGGCGAGCCTCGTCGGTCGTCGCGGGAAGATTACGATGGAGGCCACCCCACGAACGGGCGAGATCACGATCCAACGAGGTGGCTTCGATCCACACTACCGGTGTCGGACCGAATCAGGCACCATCCCCGAGGGTGAAGAGGCGGTGGTCATCTCACCGGGTGGGGGGAACGTGTTGACCGTCGCTCGTCCCAATGAGGTGGACGAGGTTGCCATCGCGAAGGAGCAAGCCGAAGAGCAACAGAAGGGGTGGAAGGTGGTCCATGACCTGGTATCACTCGTGAACCGGTTGCGGTAAGCGGATCGCTGATGGTCACCAACTGAGGCCGACGTACTCGATGCCGTCACGTGGTTCGACAATCCGACGGCCGTCGATAATCAGGGGGTTTGCCATCACTTCAAACTCATCGGTGAGTTCGGCGAATTCAGGCCAATCGGTCACCACACAGGCGGCGACTGCACCATCGAGTGCCTCGAGAGCAGACTCACAGAAGGTTACCTCAGGCCGTGTGTCAGTCATGGCGGCGGTCGCCCCCTCGTTCGGATCGTATGCAGCGACCGTTGCTCCAAGCTCGGTGAGTCCATCGATGACCGGCAATGCTCGCGTGTTCCGGATATCGTCGGTGCCGGCCTTGAATGCCAAACCTAGTACAGCCACCCGTTCTCCATCCACTTCGACGCGGTCTCTGAGGAGGGCGAGCAGCCGATCGGGTTGTCGTTCGTTGACCTCGATTGCGGCCTCAACCATGGTCAACGGATGTCCACGGCTGGCTGCGGCCCATCGGAGTGCTGCGGTATCCTTCGGAAGACAACTCCCACCCCATCCGAGCCCGGCACCGAGGTAACGTCCCTCGATCCGGCCGTCTAGGCCGAGGGCCTCGGCGACCTCGTAGGTGTCGACACCATAACTCTTGCAAAGCCCACCGAGGTCGTTGATGAAGCTCAACTTTGTCGCGAGGTATGCGTTGTTTGCGTACTTGATCATCGATGCCTCGCGACGTCCGGTGTGAAAGACCGCCGCCTTACTTACCTCGATGAGCGGTTCGTAAAGAGATTCGAGTAGATCTCCAGCTCGTTGAGTATTCGCTCCGATAACGATCCGTTCGGGATTGAGCAGATCAGTGACGGCCGTGCCTTCACGGAGAAACTCAGGATTGATGGCGATATCGAGATCATCATCGATCACCCGGCCACTCGCCTCCACGAGCGTCGGAATAAGCTCATCCTCGACGAGATCTGGAAGCACCGTGGACTTGACGACCACGAGATGGTGCCCTGATTGGTCCGCAAGTGCTTCACCGACATCCTCGGTCGCGGCGAGCAATGCCGTTGGATCGAGCGAGCCGTCATCACGAGCAGGGGTATCCACTGCGAGGAACGTGATCGAACCCTCGGTCAAGGCAGTGTGCTCGGTCGTTGCCCGAAGTCGGTCACCAACGTGGATCTCGAGCAGTTCCTCAAGGCCCGGTTCACTGATCGGAGAGCGTCCGGCATTGATCGAATCGACAACCGATTCGTCGAC
This sequence comes from Halobacteriales archaeon, assembly GCA_007118075.1. Lineage (GTDB taxonomy): Archaea > Halobacteriota > Halobacteria > Halobacteriales > SKSH01 > CAZXER01. The sequence continues at coordinate 1,602 of SKSH01000097.1, read as the reverse complement.
ATCGATTGTCACCACATTGTGGCCGATGTCGGCAAGCCCGGCTGCAAGGGTAGTACCGACATAGCCGCTCCCAACTACCGATACGAATCGTTCATCCGCCATTATTGCATGAGGAGAGGTCCTGCTCTCATAAGGGACCGTCGGTTACCTGAAGCCACTGATTAGGGGAGGAACATCTTTGTGTGACCTCGGCCTTGCAGAGGGTATGCAAGCTGTGGTACTCGCCGCGGGCAAGGGCACGCGGCTCCGACCGCTCACCGACGATAAGCCCAAGGGCTTGGTTGAGGTTGCCGGCAAACCGATCTTGACCCACTGCTTTGACAATCTCATCGAGCTTGGCGCAGACGAGCTCTACGTTGTCGTTGGCTACGAGAAGGAGCAGATCATCGGCTTCTTCGGTGATTCGTACCGAGACGTCCCGATCACCTACACCCATCAACGTGAACAGCTCGGCCTGGCACATGCCTTGTTGACCGTCGAGGAGCACATCACAGACGACTTCATGTTGATCCTCGGTGACAACATCTTCCAGGCGAATCTTGGCGATGTCATCAATCGCCAATTCGAGGATCGTGCCGATGCTGCGTTCCTCGTCGAAGAGGTGCCATGGGAGGAGGCATCGAGGTATGGAGTCTGTGACACGAACGAGTACGGTGAGATCATCGAGGTCATCGAGAAACCCGAGGAACCACCAACCAATCTGGTCATGACGGGGTTTTACACCTTCACCCCGGCTATCTTCCACGCCTGCCACCTCGTTCAGCCATCGAATCGAGGCGAATTCGAACTCTCAGAGGCGATCGATCTACTCATCCATTCTGGCCGGACAATCGATGCAATCCGGATGGAGGGATGGCGCATCGATGTCGGCTATCCAGAGGACCGTGATGAAGCAGAGCGTCGTCTCACCGAGACTGAATCTGCAACGACTACGGAGTGACCGATGCCGATTGAAGATAAGGCGATACTCCGTGAACGGCTCTCGATCGATCGGATCGTCGTCATCGGTGCATCAACGAGCCCCGGAAAGGCCGCCCACGACGTCCCAGCGTACCTCCAGCGGCAGGGCTACACGCTCGACCCGATCAATCCATTCGCCGAAACAGTCCTCGGCGAAACCGCTTATAACTCCTTGGAAGAGGTTCCTGGACCGATCAAGCTCCTCGATGTGTTTCGACCGAGCGACGAGGTGTCGAACATCGTTGATGCGGCAATTGAACGAGGCGATGTCGAGGTGATCTGGCTCCAACTCGGAATCCATGACGACGATGCAGTCCAACGCGCTGAGGATGCGGGAATCGAGGTCGTGCAAGACCGTTGCATCAAGGTGGTGCACGGAGAGCTGTTCTCCTAATCGTTTTGGCGAGCAGACTCCTCGACCGTAATCGTGTTACCTGCCTCGAAGAACGTGAGCTCTCGTTGTGGGAAGGGGATCTTGACACCAGCCTCCTTGAACGTCCGATCAATCTCTCGAATGAGTGCATCGGTGGCCTCACCACGTCTCGCTGGATGTGTGATGAAACACTGAAGCTGTGCCCGGATGGCTGAATCATCAAATGAGCGGAATCTGACCTTCGGTCGCTGGTGATCTGAGAGGGTCTC
>SKSH01000212.1 GCA_007118075.1 Halobacteriales archaeon | reverse complement strand
TACCAGCTCGCTGGATGCGTTGGTATTGAAGTTCTGCTTTGAGCGTCGCGAGATCGACACCACTGGGACAGTCGTGAAGACACCCCTTACAGCCGATGCACAAATCTAGTACCTCCGACTCGAATCGAGGGTCGAAGAGAGTCTCCGGTGGAAGGTTGCCTCGGATCGCCTCTCGAAGGAGATTCGCTCGGCCTCGGGTACTGGCGATCTCCTCATTGGTGGCTCGGAAGGTTGGACACATCATGCCACCCTCGACAGCCTGGCTGGTGCGACAGCCACCACACCCGTGACAAAGCTCGACCATCCCGCGCAGCCCGTTATCGTTCTCCCAGGCGAGAGCTGGCTCGAAGGGCAGATTGACCGTATGGCCTGGCTCGATTCGCTGATCCTCCTCGATGGTCACATCACCGGTGATCGGACCGGGATTGAGCAATCCGTCCGGATCGAAGGCATCCTTGATGGCCTCGAATAACCCGACGATCTCCGTCCCATACTGGCGTTTGGTCCATTCGGTGCGGACCCTGCCGTCGCCGTGCTCGCCACAGATGCTCCCTTCGTGGGCCATGGTCAGTTCGAATGCCCCCTCGGCGATCGATCGCATCTCCTTGCGTCCATCGATCGAAGCCACGTCGACCATCGGCCTGACGTGCAAGACCCCTGGCCCGGCATGGCCATAGAAGCTCGCATAGGTGTCATGGACGTCTAAGAGCTCGAGGAAGCCCTCGACGAACCCAGGGAGTTGCTTAGGAGGCACCACCGCGTCCTCGACGAAGGCAACATGCTTCTCATCGGTTGTCTCTGAGAGCATCAGCGGGAGGGCACTCTTTCGCAGTGCCCAGAATCGCTCGCGCTCGGCAACATCGGTCGTTGCAATGACGTCGATGGTCCGACCGTTCTCAGGTCCAAACGTCTCGGTGAGTGTCTCAAGGTCGGCGTTGACCGATGATGCATCAGGACCGAAGATCTCGACGAGCAACGCTCCATCGGCTGCTGCAGGGACGATCGCTGCCTTGTCGGCGAACTTCGGTTGTGCTCTCGCCTTATCGAGCAGCGGTGCGTCCATGGATTCCACCGCTGCAGGGTCGTGCTCCAAGAGCGCGCCGACGTCAGCCATCGCCTCGATGAAATCCGCATAAGAGAGCAGCATCGTTCCCACTGCCTCGGGTGAGGGGGCGAGCTCAATCGTCGCCTCGGTGATGATTCCAAGGGTACCCTCGCTTCCGGCGATGAATCTCGCAAGATTGAGCCGGCCGTCCGGATCAGGTTCGAGCAACGAATCGAGGTTGTACCCGGCAACATTACGGTGGAGTGGTGGATACGCCTTCTCGATCGTCTCCGCCTCCTCGGTGTGCAACCGGTGGATCACCGAATAGATGTTGCCGAGCAGGCCATCCTCTCCAGCACGTGCCTCGATCTCGGCGGGATCGGTCGGTCCGAACGTGTGGACCGAGCCATCGGCGAGGACCAGCTCGATCGATTGGAGGTTGTCGTCGGCGGATCCGTACACGAGTGAATGAGCGCCGGCGGTATCGTTCCCGATACCTCCACCAACGGTGGCACGATGCCCGGACGCAGGCACCGCACCGTAGTGTAGCTCGAATCGCTCAAGGTGCAGGTTGAGATCACCGACGACCAGTCCTGGTTGGACGATGGCTCTCTGAGCGTGTTGGTCGACTTCGATGATATCGTCCATGTATCGGGTAAAATCGAGGACGACGGCCTCGTTGATGGTCTGTCCGGCGAGGCTGGTCCCGCCACCGCGTGGGAGGATCGGGACTTCATTCGCTGTGCAGTACTGTACCGTTTCGACGATATCCTGCCGATGTTTGGGGAAAATGACTACCTCGGGGACGCATCGATACAGACTGGCATCAGTGGCGTAGAGATGCCTGGTGTAGTCATCAGCCCGGACCTCACCATCGATGCGATCGGAGAGTGCGCTCGCATGCGGAGCTGCGAGTGGCTCGGGACCGTGATGGGTGGGTGCAGCATACTCGCCGGCCATATGCGTAAGCATGGGTCGGGGCCACCCTTAAGCGGGCAGCATCGTCCACCGTGGACGGAGCACTTTGTCAGACACAGCAAATTGAGGACGTCAATGCTTATGGGCGGGGACGCTGTTGACCGTCGTATGGAGTCAATTCGACAAGAGATCACGAACCTCGTCGGACGCGAGGTCTACTCGAACAACGGTGTCTTCATCGGCGAAGTCGAGGACCTCCGTCTCGACATCGATAGCAACGCAGTCACTGGACTCGCCCTCCATCGGCTCAATGAGGACCTCTTTAAGGACTACGTCGGCGATTCACGGGGTATCATGGTGCCCTATCGATGGGTGCGGGCGGTCGGCGATGTCGTCCTCGTCAACGACATCATCGAACGAGTCAAACAGGACGAAGAGGAATAGTCGCGTACCGATTCACGAGTCGTTCCCGTTCTCCGGTGATATCTCGACGCCGATCGCGTTGAATAGCTTCGATTTCACTGCATCCTCGACCAGATCAAGGAACGCCTCTCGATCGCCCTCCGCCGGTTCCAATCCGGTGAAGATCCCAAGTGGTATCGTGGCGGCTGCCTTGGTCGAGGTTCCGGACACCTCGCCAACGTCATCGACGGCATCCTCGAGGATTGAGGCGATGTCCATCCGGATGTCCTTCGACTGCGCCTCTATATGGATCGTCTCTTCGTCGATGCCGAACACCGCTGCCGTGGTGATTCCCTCGAGGTTCAACAGCTGTTGTGCGGCTTGATTGAGTGCGTCGGACTGGTTGACGAAACCGGCGTTCGAGATGAGATGGCTCCCCTGGATCTCTCGATTCCTGATCGCTTCGGCGAGCACATCGAACGTCTCGGGACTGAGACTCGGTGACTCCACCTGTTCGAGGACATCATGATCGGCGAATGGGTAGAGGTAGGCTGCGGCCGTGAGATCGGCCGGTGAGGTCTCACGTTTGAAATCAACGGTCTCTGAGCGAATGCCGTATAGCAATGCGGTCGCGACAGACTCGTCGATCGACATGTCGAACTCTTGGATGTACTTCGTGAGTATCGTCGAGATCGATGCTACATCAGCACGAATATCGGAGAATGCTGCCTCGATCTCCTCGTCATCGTGCGTTTCGTGGTCGAAGAGGATATCGACCGGTGTCTCGATGCCCTCCGCATGACCGAGCAGGGCGATGGTGCCATATGCCCCTTGGATCTCCTCAATATCCTCGAAGGCGGAGAGCTCGATCCCAAGGAGGTTCGCGAAGGCACGGTTCTCCTGGTGGCCCATCTCGGCCTGGTAGCGGATGTCAGCATCGACCTCGAGATGTTCAGCGATCGCTTGTAGGGCGACCGCGCCCGCAAGCGTGTCTGGATCTGGATTTGGTGGGGTGACGATCGCCAGTGCCCCTTCGGTTCGGGTGATAATCGCCGAGAGTTGTTGGGCCATGTGCTCGAGCTCCCCGTGTTCGAGCGCACGGAGTGCGCTTTCGGCGATGACCGATGGAGGATTGACGACGATATCGGCGCCGAGCTCTCGGAGTTCGTCAGTCGAGACCGGATCACTCGCCCTGACGACGATGAACTGCTCACGGTCGGCCTCCCGGAGGTGCTTGACGGCCTGTTTGTTCGCATCGACGTCAGAGGACATCACCAGCACAATGTCATAGCCTTCGACGGTATCGACGATGTCCGCCTCGCTGATGTCACCCTCGATGGCGTTGAGGTCCTGATCGCGAAGCGCCTCGACGCGTGCCTCATCGAAATCAACGATGAGCACATCACGGCCATTGGTGGCAAGCTCGTCGGCGACCAAATGGCCGACGCTCCCGCAACCGAGAATGGCATACGAGGACACCGCGGAGACCGACACACCGGTGCTCATATCGCTAACTGGTTTTCGTCACAGCCATTTAACCATCCCGAAGGACCGTCGGCCGACCGAAAACGCATTAAAGTGTCCACCGGCTATGCAGCAGTTGCGGGCCGGTAGCTCAGTTAGGCAGAGCGTCTGACTCTTAATCAGATGGCCGGGGGTTCAATTCCCTCCCGGCCCGCTCACGATGTTGTAACCGTCCGATGGCATTGTTTCTTCGCTTGTTCTGTACCTTGGGGGGATGACCAGGTTGGATGGAGATGCCGACACGCGACTGAGAACGACCGATTGCCCTGGTCGAAGTCGAGTCCTAACTATAACTGTATGACTCCTCATATCGATCAAAGGTAGTTCAGCGGAGAGACACCAATCCGAACCACTCGACCGGGAACTCTCATGAACCGATGTCGTCACCAACTCTCAGACGCCCCGACGATTCAGCATCCACTTCGGCCCATCATAGGTCGATTAGAGTCCATCAATGACCGGAACGAATCATTGGTATATAGCGCATGGGTCACCGTCCCAGTGATTCCGTACATGGACAACGGATCTCTTGACCATAGTCAGCGATCGGCGATGTTCGGCGTTCAACTACCGATGGTGAGATGATGGCTACACTTCGTGTCGATATCGTCCACGGCTTTCGAACAAATCCTCCATCGCTTAACAACCTCCTTCAGGGGTTGGAGACGATTATTGACACACCTAACATCCACGTCCACTCGCTGTCTCAACCCGACTTCGCTGGTCCAGACCGACTCGTTGCCGGTGTCGAACTGGCCGCGCTTTCGTTCCAGACAGTAGCAACATTCGCCAAGGTGTGGGCGAGGTCGGATCTCGTGATCATCCACAAGTCGTTGACGAAGGAATTCATCGAATATATCTTCGGGATCAATGTCGCAGAACGTCTCTTTCTGCGGGGTGGACCGACCATCCACACCACCTATGACGCGGATTATGTGCACTTCCCTGAAAAGACTCGCTATCTCTACGAACGAGCCGATGCTGTCGTCGCCACGAGCGAGGCGATCTACACGGAGGTGGAGCAAATTGCAGGTCCAGATCGCGTCTGGTACATTCCACCGAGTGTAGATACCGACTTCTTCAATCCGAACGTTTTGGTCGAGTCGTCCTTGGAGACGGATTCATACGTTCTCGGTTGGGTGGGCAATCCAGACGTACATCTCGACAACCTCAGGTACCTAGCTGAACGGCTCCAGGGGGTTGAAACCGACGATGTCACGCTGAGGATGCTGCTTGGGGGTGGTCAATTATCCCAGTCGGTTCAGGCCGATCTCACAGACACGGGACTGACCCTCGACTTGGTTGATCACGTGGCGAGAGAGAAGGTACCGATGGTGATAAACAGCTTCGACGTCGGCCTCGCTCCGCTCAGAGACACCGAGTTCAACCGAGGTCGATCGAGCGAGAAGATACGAGAGTACATGGCATGCGGCATCCCGGTGATTGGATCTCCCGTCGGGGAAAACCGCCGGTTGATTCCCGATGAGACCGGTATACTCGCGACATCACCCAGCGAGTGGCGCGACGCCATCGCCATCATGCGAAATGAGGACATTCGCCACTCGATGGGAACGGCAGCCCGTCGGCACGTCCAGTGCAACTACGACACGACGGTCATCGCCGCGTCGTTCGAAGAGTTGTTCAATCATGTGAATGGATCAGCAAACGCTGATTTATTGACCGAAACAGAAACCAGCCAAGTGATGTAGTACTCTCCCTGTCACTCAAGGCTGGTTACAGTGTCCATCGGTTATCTAGCCATTGTAGGCCGACAACTGTGTCAGGCACAGTATTTGATTCTCCTCAGAATGTATGGGGACAATTCTCACGATGGCTGCTCCATACCTGCCTCGAAGGCTCGATGACCGTCCCCTATCGGGTGGCACCGAGGCGTGAGAGGGCTGTCTCAAGACGATTGAGCGTCCCCGATCGGTACTCCTCATCGGCCAATGCATCTGTTGAGAGCTCCTCCCAAAGTGTCTCAAGCTTCGCCTCCAGCTGTTGGTACGTTTCACTCTGTTGGCGAGATTTTCCGTCCAACTTCGCCTCGATGGTGGCGAGCTTCGACACCACCTGAAAGAGTTCCCTGAGCCGATCATCGTGGCGTTGTCGGTCGAGCATACGATCGACGACATCCACTAGGTCGTCTTCTTCGATCGGTTTCACCAGGTAATCGTCGAAGTCCATCTCGAGGATCGACTCATCCGGTTCCATCGCCGTCACCATCACGACGTAGGCCGGTAGCTGCATGGAGCGTATTTCATGGAGAATCTGATCGCCAGAGATGTCGGGGATGCGACGATCGAGGAGGACGACATCGATGTCAGGTCGGAGTCGGTTGATGGCATCTTCACCGGAGAGGTAGACCTCGACGTGATAGTCGTCCTTGAGCCAGGTGAAGTACATATCCGCCAGATCTGCCTCATCTTCGACGATGAGGATCGTTGGCTGGCGTTCGATCCCTGGGTCCATCGTTCAGCATCGCTGAGGTCAAACCAAATAAAATGTACTGACATGAGTTACGTGAAGCTGTCATAACACTCGAGAACGCGTATCATCATTAATATGCTCAACCAAACACTTATAAAGCCGTTTCCGAAGAATCCGTATGCAGCGAAGACGATTCCTGATCCTAGGTGGTGCCACACTCTCGACTGCGCTAGCGGGCTGTCTCGGTGGCGATGACAACGGTGACCCCGAGTCCGTTGTCGAGTCGTATTGGGAAGCTATCGATGATCTTGACCCTGATGCGGCAAATGAGCTCATCCATCCGGATGCCCTCGATGAACCGCTGACTGACGATGATATGATCTTCTTCGACGGGCTTGAAATCACGGTCCTATCGACCGAACTCATTGAAGAGGATGAGGATGAAGCGATCGTCGAGGCGGTCATCGAGGTGGATTCAGACGAACTATCTGAACCGGAAGAGGAGACCACAGAGCTCTTGCTCGAGCGATATGAGGGGCAGTGGCTCATCATGGGCTAAGCCTGCAGACCACTCGTACTGATTCGGGTGTTCCACCCGAGCGATTCCGATAGAATAGAGCGGTAACTACGAGGGACCAGCTGGACTGTAATTCGGTGCCTCGTCGGTGATCACAACGTCGTGTGGATGGCTCTCGGTCTGGCCTGCGCGGGAGACTCGGACGAATGCAGCCGCATCCTTGAACTCTGCGATGGTCGCCGCACCGACGTAGCCCATCCCGCTTTGGATGCCCCCGAGTAGTTGGGTGAGCTCCTTCGTCACTGGTCCGGTGTATGGTGTGGCTGCCTCGACTCCCTCTGGGACGAATGCATCCGCCTCATCATCGCGGAGGTAGCGGTCTGCGGAGCCACTTTTGAGGGCTCCGACTGAGCCCATCCCACGGTACTGCTTGTATCGACGGCCATTCCTCGTGATGAGCCGACCGGGGGCTTCGTCGGTCCCGGCAAAGAATGAACCGAGCATCACCGCATCAGCACCGGCGGCAAGCGCCTTTGCTGCATCACCTGAGTATCTGATCCCACCATCGGCAATCACCGGAATGTCATATGCACTCGCGACGTCGGCGACCTCAGCCACTGCAGAGATCTGTGGCATGCCAGCACCGGTCACCACCCTGGTCGTACAGATCGATCCTGGGCCGATACCCACCTTGAGGCCGTCAGCGAAGTCGACGAGCTCCTCTGCCGCCTCACGAGTCCCGATATTCCCAACGACGACGTCGCTCTCGATCGTGCTGGCGATCGATCTTGCACTTTCGACGACGTTGCGATTGTGGGCGTGTGCACAGTCGATGAAGACAATGTCAGCACCGGCTTCATCAGCGGCGACCGCGCGGTCCTCATCGAATGGACCGACGGCGACGCCGACACGGAGTAGACCCTTGTCATCACGTGCAGCGTTCGGATGGTTG
>SKSH01000127.1 GCA_007118075.1 Halobacteriales archaeon | reverse complement strand
GTATTCGGCGATCGTCTCGACCTCGTCGGCGGCTGTCGCTCCCGAGGCGAGTATCGAGTCGATGTCAGCCGGATCGAACCCGAGGATGGCCTCGGGATCGGGTGGTTCCTCCGTGGATTCCATCCCGATTTGTTGATACTCCTCGAAAAAATCGTCCCACGAGTACGATCCGACCGTGACTGGATTCTCGTCGGTGATATCCACCGCACCGGCAAGGGCATCGGCCGGCCTCTCCGCATCGCTCATGATGATGCTCCTGTCGTCATCGTGGGCCGGGATCTCCGGTCTGTCTTGGATGGTGCAAGGCTGACGGCCTCCTTTCTCGATATCGGTGGAACTCCATCGAGTGGTGATTCAGACCGGTCCCCCGGGCCGATATCGAGAGAACACGCGAGCTGAACGGTCCTGGGTGGCGACGCATCGGTCATGCGATCTTCCTCGTCACGTCGACATCGACCTCGCCGGAGAGATCGAGCTTGATCACCTCCTCGAGGGGCTCTCCACCTCGAAGCTTCGGGATGCAGAGGGTCGTCTCGACCCGCTCGCTACCGGTGTCTGTCTCCAGGAGGATGACACCATCGGCGAGGTACATGGTGAGTTCGCGGTGGGCGGTCGATTCGGGTCCCACGAGACAGTGGAGGTACGCGATGGAATCGGCCTCGACCACGTACTCGGTCAATGCGTGATAGAACTCAATGAACGCCGATTCTGGCTGGCGTTCGAGCGACCTGAGCGGGTCGATGACGATGACGGTCGGCTCGTTGAGGTCGTCGATGATACGGTGTGCCTCGACGAGCGGCTCGTCGCCATCGAGGCGGTGGACGGCAATCTCCTCGCGTGCGAGGTTGCGCGCGTCGTGATACCGTGTGATCGTATCGGGATGGCGTTCGACGGTCAGGTATGACACGGTTCGGCCGTCGATAAATTCCCCGAGCACCAACTCAGACTGGCTCGCTGGTCGTGCGGCAACGGCGATGATGGAGCCGGTTGGAAAGCCCCCATCGAGCTTCCGGTCGAGGGATTCGATCCCAGTCTCCACGACACCAGACGGCTGACCATCCGTCGTCTGTCCATCCGTGGAGGCCGGTACGGCGCCGGCATCGGTCGTCGTGTGGTGTTCGTCAGTCACTCTCTGATGCGAGCCGGTCCGAGAGTATTGGTATTCAATTTATAACGGGTCTACCCACTCGTGGTGGATCACCTGCGATTTGATTATCCGTCTTCTACTCCCCTATATCTGGTTTATGATATTTTCACAACACCTTGTGCATTTCTCCGGGGACGACGAGCTCACAGCTCATCCGTAGACCCCTTGCTGCTAGCTGTTTTCCTGGGGATACCTGATTGTCTTCGAGCCGGAAATGACTTTCAAAGTAAGGCAATTTATTTTATATGAATATCCCTGACTGTTTATGGGCTTTATACTAATCATTCAAACACTTGTTCTCATGCCTGTCACCTCCCGAAATCCGCGGATAGACCCCGGTTTCGGCCGGAGGTGTGGAAAATACAATACAAAACATGAAAGAAAAGCTGCAAATCATGTTCGGGGACGATCGGGCGGTATCGCCGGTCGTCGGCGTCGCACTCCTCATCGCGATGACCGTGATCCTGGCGGCGATCATCGCTGCCGTCGTCCTCGGACTCGGATCCAATCCAGCGGAATCACCACAGGCAACGTTCGACTTCGATCAAGATGGAGACACACTCATCATCACCCACAACGGGGGTGATGTGCTCGAAGGTGATGAGATCACCATCCAGTGGAATGATGACGACAAGGAGCTAGATGAAGATTGGTCAGTCGGGGATACGAGGGAGATTACTGAAGTCACTGATGGGGATACCGTCCGAATCGTCTGGGAGGACTCCGACAGCGACACCACGTCGACACTGACGACGTACGAGGTCCCGTGACCCCAGCTGACACCTCTCGAGTATAGCACACCGACACGCCACCGTCGATGAATCACCGACATTTCCGTACCGACCACATCCCCGAAAGGAGCGCTCGGGAAGCGACCGGCATCCGGTCCGACGAGCGAGGGCTCTCAGAGGTCGTGGCGTTTGCAGTGTTGCTCGGTATCGTGATTCTCGGCATCGCCGTCATCCTCCTCGTCGGTGTCGATCTTATTGATCGTGAGCAGTCGGATGCGGAGTTCTCTCAGGCCGAGCAAGCACTCACCAAGCTGGACACCGAGGCGAGAGTCACACTGCAGGAAAATACCACCCGACAGGTGGACCTCGGCCTCAGGGGCGTGAGTGGCGACCTCGCGGTCAACCCCGAGCGCGGGTGGATTCGTGTCGAACACCAGCAGGTCGACCTCATCAATGGGTCCGTCGATGAGACGACGGTCCTGACCAATCGATCGCTCGGTGCGGTCGTCTATCAGGAGGCAGATTCCTCGGTGGCCTACCAGGGTGGTGGTGTCTGGCGAGGCGACGGTTCGGGGTCGGTGATGGTCTCGCGACCGGACATCCAGTTCCGACAGGGGACCCTCTCGCTGTCGGTCATCGGCGTTGCCTCCGGCGAGGGTGTCTACGGCGATGTGGAGGTGAGCCGCCACGACACGACCGTCCACCCGTTCCCCAACGAGACAGCGGGGCTCACCAACCGGGTGAACGACACGACGGTCTCGATCACCGTTCAAAGCGAGTACTACCTCGCCTGGGGGAAGTACCTCGAGGACGACCTCGACGCTGTCGTCGGGTACGATCACGACGAGCAAATCGTCCATGCCGAGTTCATCGCGGTCCCCACAGCGTTCTCCCTCCGAAGCGGTATTATCGCGACTGCAGCCCCGGGGGACATATCACTCCATGGGACCGGTGCGTACGTCACGAGCTATAACTCGACCACCGGCGAACGGGACACTCGAGAGGGGTCGGTCCAGGCAGTCGGTGACGTCCTCATGTGGGGCAATGCGGAGATCGCCGGGGATGTCTACACCGGCGATCGCTTTGAGATCGCAAGTGGCGCGGCCAGCGTCGACGGCGACGTCGCCTGGACGACATCCTTCGAGAACCACGGCACGGTCACGGGCACGGACCGGCAGATCACCGGGGTGCCGAGCATCCCACCGATCACCGGCTTCGTGATAGACGAGGTCCGATCGCTCCGTCTGGAGAACGATAACGAGGCCGCTCCGGCCGTCATCGACGATGATGAGCTCTCGTTCAACGGTCGCCAGACCCTCGAGGCCGGTAGCTACTACCTCGAGACGATGCACGTTGATCGCAACGACGAGATCGTCCTCGACACCACCGATGGCGACATCCACATCGGGGTCCGTGACTGGATCGGTATCGAACAGCGTGCCGACGTGACCGTCGAGGGGACGGGCACGGTTCACGTCTACGTCGAGGGGCGCGAGAAGGTCTTCAATGACGGGATCACCGGTGCCGAGGATCACGTCCCGAGCACGGAGTGGACTCTCTATGTCGACAGGGGTGCCGAGGTAACCACGCCGAACGACAACGCCTCGCAGCTGCGAATTTACGGGACCGATACGTTCACCGGCGGGGTGGGCGGCCCGCAGGATACGGTTGTCACCGGTGTCATCTACGCGCCGGCCGGCCAGTACGGTCCCGGTTTCTTCTACATCAAGCAGGCGCACCTCTTCGGTGCAGTGGTCACCGGCGATCTGACGGTCGACCAAAGTGGTGAGATCCACTACGACCTCGCGCTGGAGGATCAGGAGTTTCCGGTCGCCCCGACCGTGCCCCGACTGGAGTATCTTTACGTCTCGGAGCACGGTCTCGCCGTCGATAGCCCCTGAGGCGAACGTTTCGACGACCGGTTGCGGTAGCAGACTTTAAAAATCGCAAGACGTTACTATCTCTCCGATGACGAGCAACAAGATTCTCGGGATTGATTTAGGGACGACGAATAGCGCGTTCGCCGTGATGGAAGGTAGCGAACCCGAGATCATCGTCAACGCTGAGGGTGATCGGACTACCCCATCGGTGGTAGCCTTCACCGAAGACGGTGAGCGACTGGTTGGTAAACCGGCGAAAAATCAGGCGATTCAGAACCCCGAACGGACGATCGCTTCGATCAAGCGGCATATGGGTGAAGATGACTACACCGTTGAGATTGGCGATACCGATTATACCCCACAGGAGATCTCGGCGATGACCCTCCAGAAGATCAAGCGGGATGCAGAGGATTACCTCGGCGATGAGGTCGAGCGGGCGGTGATCACCGTCCCTGCGTACTTCAACGACCGCCAGCGCCAGGCGACTAAGGACGCTGGGGAGATCGCCGGCTTCACGGTCGAACGGATCATCAACGAGCCGACCGCCGCATCGATGGCGTACGGCCTCGATGACGACTCAGACCAGACGGTCCTCGTGTTCGATCTCGGTGGTGGGACGTTCGACGTCTCGATTCTCGACCTCGGTGGTGGGGTGTACGAGGTTGTCGCAACGAACGGTGACAACGACCTCGGTGGCGATGACTGGGACGACGCCATCGTCGAATGGCTCGCTGACGGATTCAAGGATGCAAACGGGGTCGATCTCCGAGAGGATCGACAGGCGCTTCAACGGCTGAAGGATGCCGCAGAAGAGGCGAAGATCGAGCTCTCAAGCCGCAAGGAGACGGAGATCAACCTCCCGTACATCTCTGCGACAGACTCTGGTCCATTACACCTCGAAGAACGATTATCCCGGGCTAAGTTCGAATCGTTGACGGAGGACCTGGTCGAGCGCACCGTCGGTCCGACTCAGCAGGCACTCGAAGACGCCGGCTACGATCCGGACGATATCGACGAGGTGATACTTGTCGGTGGCTCGACGCGCATGCCGCAGGTGCAAACACAGGTCGAAGAACTCACCGGCCAGACACCGAAAAAGAACGTCAATCCAGATGAGGCGGTGGCCCTTGGGGCAGCCATCCAGGGTGGAGTCCTCGCCGGCGATGTCGACGACATCGTCCTGCTCGATGTGACCCCACTCTCGCTCGGTATCGAGGTGAAAGGAGGCCTCTTCGAACGCCTCATCGAGCGCAATACCACCATCCCCACCGAGGAGAGCAAGATCTTCACGACCGCCCAAGACGGTCAGACCTCGGTACAGGTTCGAGTCTTCCAGGGTGAGCGGGAGATCGCCGAGAAGAACGAGTTGCTCGGGGCATTCATGCTCTCAGGGATCGCTCCGGCACCGGCTGGGATGCCACAGATCGAGGTGTCCTTCTCGATCGACCAAAACGGCATCGTCAATGTGGCCGCAGAGGATCAAGGTAGCGGTGAGTCTGAGGAGATCACCATCGAGGGCGGGACCGGGCTCTCCGATGATGAGATCGACCAGATGAAACAAGAGGCAGAAGAGCACGCTGAAGAGGACCAGCTTCGACGCGAACGGATTGAGGCACGGAACGAGGCCGAGTCGACGCTCCGTCGTGCTGAGAACCTCCTCGAGGAGAATGATGAAAACGTCGATGACGAGCTGGCATCGGAGATCGAGTCGGCGATGGCTGATCTCGAGGAGATTGTCGAAGACGAGGATGCGACCGCCGAGGAACTCGAGGCGGGGATGGAGACACTCACCGAGTCACTCCAGGAGATCGGCAAACGGCTCTATGAGGAGCAGATGCAACAACAGGCTGCAGCTGCTGGTGCCGGTGGTGGCACCGGAGCGGCCGATGCAGAGGATGAAGAGGATGTCGTCGACGCCGATTTCGAGGACGTTGAGGATGACGACACCGCTGAAGACAATTAAACACAGCCCAGACCCTTGAAGTATCCCGACAGATTACAGGTGGCATAGAATGGCCGAGGACTTCTACGACGTGTTGGGTGTCAACCGCGATGCGTCCGAGGAGGAGATAAACAAGGCGTTCCGCAAGCAGGCGGCTCGGTTTCACCCGGACGTGAGCGACGACCCAGATGCCGAAGAGAAGTTCAAGCAGGCTAAGAAGGCCAAGGAGGTGTTGACCGACGAGGAACAACGCCAACTCTACGACCAGCTCGGTCACGACCGGTACATACAGGCGGACAAACACGGCGCCACAGACAACGGTGCACGGGGAGGCGCTCACGGCGGTAATCCGTTCGGTGGTGGCTTCGGTGGTGATCCATTCGGATCGATCTTCGATCAGTTCTTCAACCGCCAAAGCAGTGGTCGGTCTCGACCGCAAAAGGGCCGCGATCTGCGCACCTCGATGACGATCGATCTGGATGCGGCCTTTGATGGGGTGACCAAGCGGGTGACGATCAGGCGACCAGAACGATGTGATAGCTGCGATGGGAGCGGACATCCCCCAGACGCCACCGCTCGAACCTGTCCTGAATGCGATGGCCACGGGCAGGTCACGCGAATCCAACGCTCTGCTTTTGGCCGGGTTCAACAGACGGAGCAGTGCCGTCGGTGTGCTGGTGAGGGTACGCTCTACAGTGAGCCGTGTGAGGATTGTGACGGAGAAGGGATCGTCGAGGCGAGCCACACCCTTGAGGTGGATGTTCCAGCGGGGATCAGCGATGGGCAGACTCTCCGCATGGAGGGTGAGGGTGCACCGGGTTCAAATGGTGGCCCAAATGGCGACCTTCTCATCGATGTCAGAGTGGCGGCGCATCCCAATTTCGACCGGTTGGGTGACAACCTCCTTCGCGAGATAGAGTTGAGTTATCCGCAAGCCGTCCTCGGTGACCGGATCACGGTAGAGACGCTTGATGGGACGGTCGAACTCCGCATCCCGGCTGGTACCCAACCCGGTGACCGGTTCCGGCTCGAAGGGCGAGGGATGCCACGGTTGAACCGTCGTGGTCGCGGAGATCTCCTCGTGGAAGCCACGGTGAAGGTCCCCGAAGAACTCACCGAGGCACAGCGAGAGGCCATCGAGGCCCTTGCGGATGCGAGTGATGAGGATCTCGATATCGATGAATCACTCTTCGATCGGATACGAGGCTCATTCTGACCGGTTTCAATCCGGCTGTTCCTCTGGTGGGAGTAACGAACCGGTGAGCAGATAGCTGGTGATGACGAGGGCGATGAGGCCGGCGAAGACCGCGATGACCGACCTCGCCCCAAAGGAGATATCCAAGAGGGTGCCTGCGATGCTCATGATGGCGATGACCACCACCGCCACGGCGATGGCCTTCTGTTCATCGGTCCAGGTACTGGGATGAAGGTCCATGATCGAGGGATATCGGTGCATGCTCATCAGCAGGGCATACCACTTCTGAATCGAAGCGTGATTACCAAGGACCTGGGCTAGATTGGTTTCCTATGGCACTGGATGCAACGCGGGTTCTCATAGCGAGCCTGATTGGTGGAGTGTTACTCGTTCTGATCGGATTGGGCGCATACATCCTGACCGACTTCGCAAGCGTGACGGCGTTGATCCCGTCGTTATTCGGGATGATGATTGCGATTCTGGCACTCGTCGGCCGTCGACCAGGTCGGCAGAATCTCTCGGTCATCGGGATCGGATTGGTCTCGTTCTTCCTCGTCCTGGGCTCTCTCATGGGGATACCCGATGTGATCGACCTCATCGCAGGAGACGACGTTGAGCGACCGATCGCAGCTGTCTCACAGGCACTCACCGTGGTGGTCGGTCTCGGCATCATCGCCGTCACCGGTACCTACGCTTGGCAACACTCCTGAACCATCTTCCTCGCGTGGCGAGAGGTTCACTTGGCGGCCTTGATGGCCTCGATTGCCTCCGGATTCTCGATGCTGCTCAAGTCGCCAGGTGGTTCGTCACGGTGTGCAGCCACGATGGCCCGTCTGACGATCTTGCCACTTTGGGTCATCGGGAATGCATCGACGAATCTGAGCGCCTTCGGCCGGAACGGTTTGCCGAGTTCCTCGGCGACCC
>SKSH01000082.1 GCA_007118075.1 Halobacteriales archaeon | reverse complement strand
TCACGTGAAGGTACTTGACGACCGGGTCAAGGCGTCGGCGATCGCCAATGGGGTCGATGCCATCGTCTACGCGCCACATTACACCCCGTGGCCTAGCATCGTCGAACAGGCAAGGCGGTACAGTGATGAGGAGCTTCTGGTAGTCCCGGCACGAGAGGTGTTCACCGGTGGCATGACCGATCGCAGGCACGTACTCGCACTCGGTCTCGAGTATCCGGTACCGGATTTCCTCGACCTCGAGACGACGATGGACATTCTCGCAAAGCAAGACGCCTGTGTGATCGCCCCGCATCCGGGATATCTCTCGATGTCACTTTCTCTATCTGATCTACTCAGATACCAAGCGCAGTTCCATGCGGTCGAGGTCTACAATCCGAAGTTCCTCCCCTGGCATGAGGCGCGAGCCAGCCGAATCGCTGAGCGGATCGGTGCACCGAAGCTCGCAAGTTCATATGCACATCTGCGACGGTCTGTCGGGAGTGTCAGCATCGAAGTGGGCAGCTCACTCGAATGTCCCGCCGATGTCATCGCTGCCATCCGGACAGGTGATATCACGGCCATCAACATATCGACGGCGCCGAGACGGTGGCAGGTTAGTCTGGGAGAACTCATGCATCTTGGTTGGGAGAACACCATTCAACGGTTAGAACGTGCGCTTGCAGCCGATCTACCACCAACGCATCCTTCATCGCCTCTCTATGATCAATACTACGAGGGCTTCGGGGACTGATCGATCGTATCGATCGCAAGATCGATCGCTGCCTTGACCGTCTGGATGCGGATGCTATCGCGGTTCCCATCGAATCGGTACCGTCTGGCGAAGCTTTGTTCTCCTGCATTGACCGAGGTGGCAACACCGATGTAGACGGTACCAACCGGTTTACCTGGTCGACCACCAGCTGGTCCGGCCAACCCGGTGATGGAGATGGCCCAGTCGATCTCATCGAGTTGGTCGCGAACCCCCACGGCCATCGCACGGGCGGTGGGACCACTCACCGCTCCCGTGTGATCGATCGTCTGCGATGGCACCCCGAGCAGTTCGATCTTCGCCGCGTTGGAGTAAGTGACCATCCCGAGGTCGAACACGTCACTCGAGCCGCCGACCGCAGTGATGGCTGCACCGAGTAATCCACCGGTACAGGATTCGGCGAGTGCAAGCTGTTCTCCTCGGACACGAAGCTGTTCGTGGAGTTCCTGCACAGCCTCGAGGGTGGGTTCCCCGAACCACATGGTCGAAACGTTCATCGCAGTCAGTCGTTATCCTTTGGGTCGCTGCATCGCGGCTTGGTCGGTGGCAAGTCGATCGGCTTGTCTGATCGGTGACGGCAGCTTGTACCGATCCGACAGTGCGAGGGTCAGCTCCGCCGCGGCCATCGCCCCGAGATCATGGCCTGGACTCACGAAGAGTGGGTTGATATGTCTGTCAGTCGCGTCGTACTGTCTCGTCTGGACGGCATAGCCGATGATCGTCTCGGAATCGGTATCGACCGATTCGTCAGCATAGATGGGGACGATCTCTCCGGTATCGAGGTCGTCGATCGGCTCAATCGGTCGCCCACAGAGGAGTGACTTTGCCACACCGACGGTCGGAATATCGAGGACGACACCGAGGTGGGTTGCCAACCCAGCCTGTCGGGGGTGAATCCGTCCATTTCCGTCCACCATGAGCACGTCGAGCGTCGGTGCCAATCCACCGATGGCGGCGATTGCCGCCGGCCCCTCTCGGAAGGCGAGGTATCCAGGTACGTACCCGATCGCAGGCTTCTGTGTCACGATTGAGTCATCGAGGACCGACCCGTCTCGTTCAGCGACGGCCGCACTGACGATACACTCAGCATGAGGGAACGCCTGGTCGACACCGCCGGCGGTCAGGTCCGCTATCGGTGTATCGATCGATCCCTCGAATCGAGCTGTCTCGGCGACCGTTTCTTGCATCCGACGCATCAGGTCAATCGTCTCGACCTCGCCCGGATGGAGGTCTGGTCTGGGTGGCATCGCTCAATACCGCCGTCGACCTGGTGGAGGTCGACCACCGAGGTGGAATTGACTCGGTGGACGCCGTTTGATCCGACGGCTTTCATACGCACCATATGCCAACCCAACGAGCAGCCCAGCGAGGTGCGCCATGTGGGCGATCCCACCCAATGAAGGCTCCCCGATGGCAACCAGAGCCAGACTGATCACCGCGATCACCCCGGTCAATATCCAGATCGACATCGGCATGATGCCAAAGAGGTAGACCCGAAGGTTGGGGTTGAAGATGGTCAATACTCCGAGGATCGCCAATGCAGCACCGCTCGCCCCGAGGACACCGGCGGTTTCGGCTGGGACCCCCTCGAACACATCGAAGGCGATCTGGCTGAGCCCAGCGATGATACCGCTGATGATGAACAGTATCGCAAACCGACGTGAACCGACGATTCGCTCGACGAGTGGGCCGAAGAAGAATATCACGATGCTGTTGAAGATGATGTGGAAGATCTGGAACGGGGAATGGGCGAAGATGGAGGTGACCCAGGTCCATACCTGCTCTGGGTGTTCCGCAGACAGGACGAACAGCTGATTGTGAAGCTCTTCCCCTCCGATGGTCAATGCGATCCACTGGAGGATGAGCGTGACCCACATGAGGAGGAGGAATACGTAGGTGATGTTCCCTCGGAAGTACGCCAGTGGCCCCCCACGTGAGGTATCGACCCCGATTTTCTCAAGGATACCTTCGTCTTTGTCTTGACCGAGTTGGGTATCGAATCCGCTATCGAAGATTCCCTGATCGCGTCCGATCCGATCGAGGCCACTGCAATCGTGATTCTCGGGGAGCCGGTGTGTACTGCAGAACTGACCACCACAGTATCGGCAGTTGTATGGGAGCGACTCGTGCTCGCCACAGTAGTCACACCTGGCCATGTTGGTTCGGCCTTCACGGTAATCGACGAAGGGCGTTTTGGTCGGAGCTGGCACGAGGAGGGCGAGGTTTTTCCCTCCTCACCGGTGTATGTGGCGATGTGCGAGACTACGATCGGGCAATCCTCCTCGAACGAATCGAGCGTGAGGGAGCGACTATCGGTGCGAGCATCCCCATCGAGCTCGACGTCGAAGGGGAACACCATCGGATCCGTGCCCCCATCCTCGGCCTCGTCGCTGAGGATGAGCTCTCCGAGGAACAGCGCGCCCTTGCCGGCTCACTCGCGCGCATCCTCAGACGTGCTCGAAAGGAGCGCTACGAACGGCTCGACCGTGGTGACTGCGATTTCGAGACCGGTGAACGCCTTGTCGAGGAGATCACCGGGATCGACCGGGCTCGAACCACGTTGAACCAGCTCGATTCCCCTGGGGTCGCCGAGCAGGCAGCACAGCGAGAACGGGCTGACCGACAGCGATGGCTGGCCTTCCTCAAGGAAGCTCTCGGCCATGAGCAGGGGCGTCGACGATGAGTCGGAACGAGGAGATCGCTGACCAACTCGAGCTCATGGCAGATCTACTGGATGCCATGGATGTGGAGTTCAAACCACGGGCGTACCGCCGTGCGGCAGAACGGCTCATCGAGCTGGATCGACCAGTCGAATCGATCGCCGCAGAAGGGACAGATGCACTCGAGGATCTCGACGATGTCGGATCTGCAATCGCAGAGAAGATCGTCGAATACCTTGAGACCGGCTCGATCGCTGAACTCGAGGAACTCAAACAGGAACTACCGGTGGATATGTCGGCACTCACCCGGGTAGAGGGCCTCGGACCAAAGCGGGTCGGTGCGCTATATCGAGCACTCGAGATCACCGATCTGGAGACGCTCGAGGCAGCGGCAGAGGCTGGTGAGATTCAGGCAGTCGATGGATTCGGTGAGAAGACCGAGGCGAACATCCTCAAGCGAATCCCCTTCGCCAGGGAGGCGGCTAAACGGCATCTCTTGGTGTACGGGATGGAGGTCGCCGAGTCCATCCTCACCGATCTCAACGAAGATCCGAGCGTGAAGCGATGTTCGACCGCTGGGTCGATCAGGCGATGGCTGCCGACGGTTGGTGATGTCGATCTTCTCGTGGCAACCGCCGATCCCGACTCGGTGATAACGACCATCGAGGCAAGCGACACGATCGACGAGCTCCTCGAGTCGGGCGATCGAAAGGCACGTGCTCGCTCGATTGATGGGGTCAGTGTCGATTTCAGATTCGTCCATGACGCTGATTTCGGCGCCGCATTGCAGTACTTCACCGGGAGTAAGGATCACAACGTCCAGTTGCGGCGCCGAGCGATCAAACGGGCGATGAAGATCAACGAATATGGCGTGTTCACCGAGGACGGTACGCGGATTGCCGGTGAGACCGAGGAGGAGGTATATGCGGCGGTGGACCTTCCGGTGATGCCTCCGGAGATTCGAGAAGGTCGTGGCGAGCTTGAGGCTGCCGAGGCCGGTGAGCTCCCGACGCTCGTTGAACCGACCGACCTCCGCGGCGACTTGCATACGCACACCGATTGGTCTGATGGGGGTGCATCGATTGATGAGATGCTCAAGGCAGCTGCCGCCTTCGGACACGAGTATCTTGCCATCACCGACCATGCACCCGGTGCAGGGGTACGCAGTGACATCACCGTACCTATCGACGAGATTGATGCCCAGCGTGCGGCGATCGAGGTGGCACGCGAGGCTGTCGATATCGAGGTCCTCCACGGCGTCGAGGCGAACATCGAGGCCGATGGCTCGATCGATCTCCCGATGGAACTCCTCGAGAGCCTCGATATCGTGATCGCCTCACCACATGCGGCACTCTCCCAGGACAGCGAAACCGCCACCGAGCGGCTCATCACCGCGATCGAACATCCAGCGGTTGACCTCATTGGACATCCATCCGGGCGCAAGCTCGGTCAGCGACCTGGACTCGATCTCGATGTAGAGGCGATCGTCGAGGCTGCTGCCCGAGAGGACGTTGCGTTGGAGGTTAACAGTCATCCGGTCCGCCTCGATATGGAGGGGTCGGCGGTCCGGCTGGCGATCGACGCAGGGGCACCGGTGGTGATCTCGACTGATGCCCATCGGCCAACAGAGTACGAGCTCATCCGGTTCGGTGTCTACACGGCAAGACGTGGTTGGGCTGAGACTGATGATATCCTCAATACCCGATCATGGACCGAGCTGAAGGCATGGTTGGATTGAGATGGCCCGGTTGCTCGTCGATCAGATGTGCGGTACACTAGTCAGCTACCTCCGCTTTTGTGGTCATGATACCCGATACACACTCGATGATGGGATCGAATCTGACGATGAGATCGAATCGATCTCTATCGAGGATTCGCGTCGGTTGATCACCCGCGATCGATCCCTGGCTGCCCGGCTCGATGATGCGATCCTCATCGAATCGGTCGGTATCGAGGGGCAGCTCGGCGAAGTTTGTGCCGTTGGGATCGAACTCGAGCTCACCCGTGAACCCAGCCGATGCGGTCGGTGCAATGGTCTGTTGGTTCGAGAATGGGATGCGTCGTCAATCCCTGCGTACGTACCCGACACGCTCGATGGACCGTTGTTCGTGTGTCAGGACTGTGGACAGTACTTCTGGATCGGTTCGCACTGGACTCGGGTGAAAAAGACGATCGATCGAGCACGCAGTAAACGTTAGTTCGTATTCGATTCCCACACAGCACACGGTTCCATGTCGTCCATGGGCTCATCGTGGTACCTGCAGTAGGGTGAGAGCTTCCCTCGTGAATCACTCCCGTAGTCGAAGTAGGTGCAGTTCCCACAGTAGCGGTCGACCGGCTCTGCTTTCCTTGGCCGCCCGATCGGGACGGTCGCTTCACCGCCATCGGTGCGCCCCGGTCCGTCCTGCTCTGTCGATGCTGGGGCGGTGCCACCATCCGTACTGGTGGTCGAGGTGGACGAGAACCACGAACCGCTGTTGAGGGTTGAGTGTCTGAGCCCTTCCCTGGCAACCCGAAACAGCCGTGGGATTCCTGTCTCTGGTGACACCTCGAGGGTGACCGTCCCGCCAGGATCGTTCCGTCGCTTGAACGTGGCGACGGTACTGAAGAGTGCCCAGGTGATGGTGACGATTCCGAAGGCGTAGACCGCACTGACGATCGGGGTGAGATCACGACCGTAGCCAGCCCAGTCGTGTGGATAGGCATACCAGAACATCGTCACGCCGAGGACGGCGATGCCGGTGCCGATTGCAGCTGCACCCAAGGCACGCCGATCCGCGGGGAACAAGAGCAAAATCCCCAGCAGGGCGAGTGGAACTGCGATGCCACCGAGGATTCCTGCAGCCAGTCTGGCATCGAAAATCGACCAACCAAGCGGTTCCGTGATACCAGTGGTCGCAACGATGAGTCCAACGACTGCCAGCACGATCCCAGTAAAGAATAACCCGAAGCCGATTCGAAGGTGGTCGGGGTCCACCATCCCCCGTGATTGGGCGTCATACACTTCCCCGATACTTGCCATAGGTGGTCTAGGGACTGCGTCCACAAAACGATACGTCAGACCTCTGTCGGACGGCTGGCCAAACGAAAGCTTGAATCAGCCGACGACCAATCCGCCGGATATGGCAGAATCTGACGAAGAGGTCGAGGAGGGACCGGCTGTACCACTCGGTGAAGGAGACCCTGTCCAGGGAGCACCGCTGTCTCGACTCGCAGCGAGGTTGACCTGGCCGATGGAAAAGAGCGCGATCATCGAACGGCTTGGTGAGGAGGAGATTCGGACCGCTGATGGGCCGATCTCACTCGGCGATGTGCTCGGCTCGGTCGATGACACGTACTTCGGCAGCCGCCAGCATTTCACGGATGCGGTCCGTGCCCAACTTCCCGACGGTCCGGTCTCGACTGAGTGATAGACCGTTTCGATCGGTCGGTCCGTGTGCTCCCAAGGTGTTTTGTCTTCGCTCGTGCAACGATCACTGATGGCACTCCCGATTGACCCGACGGTGATCTCTGCAGGTGACTACGGCGAACATATCGCAACCATCGAGATGGACCATCTGGCTGCGGTGGAGCTGGTCCGAGAGGCCTGTGAGGCAGCCGGGATGGGTATCCCAGTGGAGTTCTCACCCTCTGAGCTCCTCAATGAGAAGGTGGATGCCGATCGTGATCCCTACTACGTCCTCGGTGCATGCAATCCGAAGATCGCCGATCGTGCCCTCGATGAAACTCTCTCTATCGGCGGTCTCTTTCCGTGTAACATGGTTATATGGGAGGAGGAACCAGGCCAGCAGGTGATCTACCACGTCTCGATCATGCGGATCGCCAGGCTCCTCGGGATGGCTCCCGATAACGAGGCGTGGGGTGACATCGTCCGCGAGACCGGAACGCTGACTGAGGCCATCTACGACCACCTCGTCGAGCACGGAGCGAACACGCACTGATCGAGGTTATGGCTCGGTGACGAAATCAGCGAGGCCGGATTGGCGACCGGTCAACAATGTCGATTTTCGTCGGATTTGTTCGGCTGGCAATGGGAGTCGATCGAGCACCGCGGTTGCGGCGGCATCGAAGCCAGCTGCAATGGCCCCTTGGTCCTGGAATGCATCGCGCACCGCCTCTCGTACCTGCCAGACTCCAACCGGTGCCCAGTAGTCATCGGTGACCTCTCTGAGCACGAGCACCTTCGCCTGGCGGTTGAGTGAGACGAGATGCTCGAGGACGCCGAGTCGTGAGGCATAGTATGCCCCGGCTGTCTCCTCGACGTAGCCTCTGCGGCCGGTCGCCCCCTCGTGAGCGCTGGCGAGCCAATGGGTGCCCTGGTCTGGATTCCACACACTGCCAGGTCCCTTGAGTTCGACTAGCTCGAACTCCCACTGTCCAGGGGTGAGGATGACCCAGTAACGATTTCCGAT
>SKSH01000208.1 GCA_007118075.1 Halobacteriales archaeon | reverse complement strand
CCGATCGGCGATCACTTCACGATGGGGCCGGTCCAGGCCGCCATCGCCGCAGACTGGCTCGGGGTGGATGTGGCCTTCCCGATGCACTACGATACGTTCCCACCGATCGAGGTCAATCCAAATCGGTTCGTCCGTGAGGTAGACGCAACCGGTGCCAGTGCAGAGGTCTATGTCATCGATGGGGACGAGACCGTCGACCTCGGTGAGCTAATCAGCGAATAGCACCAATCGAGCGGTAGGCCTTTCATCGTCGGCTGCGCATTGAAGGACACGATGTCCATCACCGTATCAACTCGCTCTACCGAAGGCTTCGAGAGTACGTCAACCATCCGTGCATTCGCACTGGATATCGACCCAACCGGCGAGGGTGCACCGGATACCCTCGAGTCGTTGCTGTCAGCATACGCCGCCTGTTACATCCCGGCGCTACGGGTTGGTGCAGAACGGGCCGATGTCAGTGAGCTCGGGACCATCGAGATCGAGGCTGAGGGGGACACCAACGATGATGGCAAGCTCGAGTCGGTCACATTCACCGTGACGACCGACACCGGCTTGGATGCGGATGATGCAAACGCGACGGTCGCACGGGCGAACGCCCTTTGTAAAGTACACGACGCACTCAAGGGAGAGCTACACGCCACGGTCACAATCGACGGCCATCAGCTCGACTGAACCCCAACCCTCCATGTCAACCGCAGTCCCATCAGACCAACTCATCGGGTTCCGAATGGCAGCCGATCAGTCGTTCAACGACCGGGTACTGGAGTCACAGTTCTCGAGTGCTGAATGGGAACTGATCATGTCGGTGATCAGCTACGAAATCGACGATCCGTCCGATCCCGATGATGCAGAGCTCGTCCCCGTTCTCGATAAGCTCGATGATGCGCTCAGTGCCAGTAGGGAGCTGAAGGCAATCGACCCCTACGAGGGAGCGACCGGTGGTAGAGCAGGTGGTGGCATCCTCGACCGACTCCTCGGCGCTCTGCGTGGCGACTCGTCCCAGGCAGATCGTCGAAAGGATGCTGAAGCGTTGGTACTCGAGTACACCGCGTTCCTCGAGGGTATCATGCGGAGCCGTTCGGAGTGGGAGTCGATCTGTGCTGCTGTCGCGCCTGATCCCTGAACAACCGGACCGATGACGTGAGAGCCTTTTTCAGCAACCGCCTCTTTAAGAGACCATGGAGGATTTCGACCTCGATCTGCGAACCGTCGAGGAGCAACTCGAGGACGAGGAGGCACCAATCGAAAAGAGCACCGTTGAGGCAGATGGTGTCGAACTCGGCGTGCTCGATGGTTCAACAGACCCAGAAGAATGGATTGGTTCGATCGAAGCAGGGCGCGTCCTCGTGCTCGCTATCGAGGGAGATCTCAACGATCTCGCCGCCGGCTTCGCGCGCGACGTCTACGAAATCGGTGGAGAACTCGTTCACTTTCGAGGCTTCCTCATCATCACCCCACCGGCGATGGCGGTCGATACCAGCCGACTCGATTAAGCATCGGCCACCCACCAGGTGTGGCCATCTGGATCCCTGACGAACAGACGATTATCAATCTCCGGTAGCTCGGACTGGCCGAGCACAGCCGCTGCAGCGTTCGCATCCTCGACCGTGATGCCGAGGTCGACGTGACACCCACCACGCGCATCGGCGATTCCCAGATGCGGTTCCCATAGCTCCAGGTCGAACGGCCCTCGTAACCGACATCGCGGCCGATCTGACCCGCGATCGAGCGGTTCGAACCCGAGTTGGCGATAGCGCTCAATCGCTATATCCAGTGATGCCACCTCGAGGACGACCTCGAAGATCGGGCCGACTGCCGAATCGAGTGCTGGACGCTCACCGAACTCGACACAATGACCGGCTGGATCGAAATGATAAAGCGAACGTTGGCCACCGAAGGTCCGCTCTACCGGCGTATCGAGCGACTCATAGAGCTGGTCGTACGCCGACTCGGTGATACTGATCGCGAAGTGGGTATGGACACCGCCACTTGGGAGGGTGGTGTACGGGCGAGTTACCAGCCAACCATCACCTAACGAGAAGCCAACAGAAGCTTTTGGACACGGTGGATCGTCGATGGCCTCGAGCCCGAACGTGGACTCATAATACGCCACCAGCTCCGATACATCCGGGGTTGCCAGACCCAACCAGTCCAGGGTTACGGTCGTGGTCGCCACAATCACCTCTGCGGTCGGTGACACCAAAGATGTGGTCCCCGGTGGGTTGATGCCTACCGACCGTCGATGTCCGGGTAATGACCGTGAACGGTGGACCGCTGTTCGGGACCATCGACGATATCCTCTGGTGGATCTCCCAGCCAACCGAGATGCAACAGCGTGCCAGCCTGGCGATCGAACTCGATGGAGCCCGGTATGCCGTCGAACCGGTGGATTGTGCAGGGCTCGACGATCGATTGGCAGAGCATGGCGGCATCGAGGGGGTACTCGTCCTGATGGATCGACACTCCCGAGATGCACGGAAGATCGCTGCCAGACATGACGTTCCGGTGTACGCCCCAGTCGGCGCTGACCAGATCGCCGATTCGATCGGAGGACCAATCGCCTCATTCGATGCTGGCGAATCCTTCGAGCTTCGCTGGTTACACGAAGGCAGATTCCAGGAAGAACTCGCCTTGTTCAGACCGGATGATGAAACACTGTTCGTTCCCGAGACACTCGGGAGGGCACCCTACTTCACCGCCACCGCCGAACGGATCGGCATCCACCCGATGGCGAGAATCAGACCACCACGGGCAAAGCTGAGCGGTTTATCGGTAGCACGACTGTTCTTCGGACACGGTCGGCCGATCGCAGATGTCGCCGACAGGGAGATCGATCATACCCTCCAGATGGCAGGTCGACGGCTCCCTTCGGCGATGTACAACGGTTTTCGAGCTTGGTTGCCCTGGTAGCCGCAGGCGGAACCGGTTAAAGGCAATAGAACAAAGGTACGCATACGTGGTCTACATCATCGACGGGCTCTTGGACATCCTGCTCGAGATGGCCGAGGATGCCGATCCTGGATCGATCACCATCCGGCTCGCGGTCAGCGATGCGGATTCGCTCGGCGATGACATCGACCTCGATCCCACGGTACCGGTCTTCACCGATCTCTATTTCCCATCGAGTGGCCGATCAGTCGAGGCGGTTTTTGGTGTCGATGTTTCGGTCCCTCCTGGACAGACACAGGGGATCTTCATCTCGCATCCAGATGGGCCCCTCGAGGTTACCACCACCGACGACTTCGCTGAGCGAGTACTCATCGCAATTCCTCCATGGGACCGTGACAACGTGGCAGCATTCGACCGCCGTGGACGAGAGCACCCAATCCGGCTCGTCGAGGGATTCGACTTAGCAGAGGCAGACTTTGAATAGCACATATCGTCAGACGGACGTGCGACTCATTTCAGGTGGAACCGGGAGCCTGTACACCACGTCATGTCAGCTCAGTAGCTAGTGTCAGACAGACGTGCGACAGGTTTCCAGTGGAACTGACCGGTTACTTGTCGCGTTGTAGCGAACGTTCAAGCCGTTCGATTCGCTGGCGCTGCTCTTGATGTAGTGAGACGATCATGTCAGAGAGGACCCCAAACATCACCAGCAGGAAACCAAAGAGGATGAAGAATGACGAAACGAGGGCGAGAACCTCGTGTGACACACCCATGATCAGCCAACGATAGCCGACATACGTCGCCACTCCGATACCGACGGCGATGGCGGTGATACCGAGGCTTCCGAAGAAGAACAAGGGATTGTTCATCCGGGCGACAAGGTAGAGGGTGGTCAGGATGACCGCTCCATCACGGACCGGTCGGAGCTTAGTCTCGGTGTCGTCAGGTCGTGGTTCGTACCTAATCGGGACCTCGATGATGGTTTGTCCATGTCTGGCACATTCACCGGTCATCTCGGCTTCGATGCCGAAGCCGCTGGCACCGAGCGTGAGCTCCTGGAACGATTCGGTGGTGAACGCCCGATACCCGCTCAGGATGTCATGTAGGTCCCTGCGGTGGATGGCTCGAAAGAGTCGATTGATCTGCCGGTTGCCAAAGCGGTTCAATCTGGTCATCGCCCCAGACTCCATATTCGCAAATCGATTCCCGATGACATGGTCCGCGTGGCCAGCTAGTACTGGTTCGAGAACCACATGAGCATCCTCCGGTCGGTAGGTGCCGTCACCATCGAGCATGAGGACGATCGATCGATCGATGATTTCGACCGCCTCAATCACCGCTTGCCCCTTTCCTGAACCCGACTGGCGGATCACCTCAGCACCGGCCGCACGTGCGAGCGCTCGGGTGTTGTCATCCGAGCCGCCATCGATGACGAGGATGCGATCGAATCCCTCCTCCTTGATACCACTGAGGACCTCTTCGATGGCCTCCGCCTCGTTCAACGTTGGGACCAGCACGCACACCCTGGACTGGTCGACCATTACCGCATGAGGTGAACCCCTCCCTATTAAACACAATCCTGTCGTTGCCGCCATCGCCGCCTGATGTCAGCCAGGCTGGCGACAGATGTCAGACAACGAACCATATCTCCCCAGAACCCTTTTTAGCTGACCGACTACAAACAACAGGAGAATGACTGACGTGCTGTCGCCGTTCGAACGACTGTTCACTGACGTCGATGCAGTCTTTCTCTTCGACCCGAGCAGTTCCTTCTTCGAACGGTTCGACGAGATTGAATCGGTCGATATTGTGGTGATCGCTCCGTCGAATGACCTCAATGCGGAGCGGTTTGTGGCACTGCCGATCAGTTTCGGTGAGTTCACCGACCGGGTCAACTTCGGGATCGAGGGCGCGTTAGAAGCAGAGTACATCGACGATGGTGATACGGTGTTGTGTGTCGGGAGTGTGTTCGATGATGAAGTCGATACCGTGAGCCGGGTACGTGTCGATGCGGAATCGCGTTCCGGAGTATACGACCTGCTGGTGAACTCTCGACCTGATGAGATCGTCATCAGAGACGTCATTGAACTCGCTGTCGAGCTCGGACAGAAGGGTCAAAAGGGCTCACCGGTCGGGGCCTTGTTCGTCGTCGGAGATGCCGGGAAGGTGATGAACAAGAGCCGACCGCTGAGCTACAATCCATTCGAGAAGTCACACGTGAACGTCGGCGACCCCATCGTCAAGGTGATGCTCAAAGAGTTCTCGCGTCTGGATGGTGCCTTCGTCATCAGCGATTCTGGGAAGATCGTCAGCGCCTATCGATACCTCGAGCCCTCGGCTGAGGGTGTGGACATCCCGAAGGGATTGGGTGCGAGACACATGGCCGCTGGTGCGATCACCCGTGACACCAACGCGGTGGCGATCGTCCTCTCAGAGAGCGATGGACTCGTCCGAGCCTTCAAAGGTGGTGAATTGACACTTGAGTTGGACCCAGAGGATTACTAGCGGTTTCGACGCGGTCGTCGACCTGTTTAGCGAACCATTCTTCCAGGCGCTACTGGTGATCGTGATCGGACTCATCGCCGGATACCTCCTCGGTCGTCTAACGACGGGACTGTTGGATGTGGTCGGTGTCTCAAAGCTGGTCGAGGGGACCGCCACGGAACGGTGGTTCCAGCGGATGGGTACCTCGACGGTCATCTTGATGGGTCGGCTCGTCTCGTTGTTTACCTATGTTGCAGCCTTCCTCAGTGCATTCTTGATCCTCGGTGCGCTCGATGGCGATGTCTTCTGGGAGCTCGCTACCGCCTGGTTGCCCCACCTCTTCGTCGCGATTCTCGTCCTTGTCATCGGGATCGTCCTCGCAGACAAGGTGGAGCTCATCGTCGCCGAACGATTGCAAGGGATCAAGCTCCCAGAGGTATCGGTCATCCCAAAAATCATCAAGTACACGATCATCTTCATCGCCCTCCTCATCGCCCTCGGCCAGATCGGGGTCGATACCACCGCACTGCTCGTGGTGCTCACGATCTACGCCCTCGCGTTCTTGATCTTCGGAGTGGTCGCACTGCAGGATTTCCTCTCATCAGGTGCCGCCGGGATCTACCTGCTATTCAATCAACCATACGCGATCGGTGACGAGATCACCCTCGATGAGACCTCGGGAATCGTTCAGGAAGTCGGGGTATTTGTCACCCGTATCGAGGATGACGAGGCCGAGTATATCGTCCCGAATCGACGGGTGATGAAAGAGGGCGTGACACGGATCCGTTACAACTGAGCAGGGATCATCCCCTGAGCTGGTTCATGTGTTCGATGCGCTGCTCGATCAATGCAGCCGTGCCGATATCGTGCCGGATACGCACACCATCGCCAGCTGCCTCAAGTGCCGCCTCAGCAACCGCCTCGGCCATCTCGATCGTACCTGCCAGACCGACGATAGCGAACGAGCGTGAGGTACTCGTGTAGATCCCGTCAGGTCGTTCGTCAACGCTGGCGTAGAAGAGTTTCGCCTCGGCCAATGGTTCATCTGCATACCGGTCGTTCACCGCTTCGATGGTTGACTCATCCACGGTGATTCGAGCTCCGCTTTCTGGGTCCGTTGGGTACCCTTCTGGGACGGCATACTTACAAACCGTTGCACGGCCATCGAAACCGATAGGCGGCAGTTGTCCACCATCCCTCGCCGCCGTGAGAAGCTCGATGAAGTCAGCGTCAAGAATTGACAAGGTGTTCATCGCCTCGGGATCCCCGAATCTCGCGTTGAACTCGATGACCTTTGGACCATCAGCGGTGAGCATGAACTGACCATAGAGTACCCCTCGATAATCATCGAGGGCGTCGACCGTCTGTTCGATGATGTCAACTGCATCGGTGTAATCCGATTCGGTCATGAACGGCAACACTGCCGTGACATCACTGTAACTGCCCATACCCCCGGTGTTCGGGCCCTCATCACCCTCGAAGGCACGTTTGTGATCTTGCACCGCAGGGGTCGGTCTAACGGAACCGTTCGCGACGAATGCTTGAACGGTGAACTCCTCGCCGATCAGACGCTCTTCGATGACCCAATCGTCCCATCCGCTGTCTCGGATGTAGGTTGCTGCCTCAGCATTGGTCAGCTGGTCACCGGTCACCTTGACCCCCTTCCCACCGGTTAGTCCCTGTGGCTTGACTGCGACATCACCCTCGACCGCATCCACATAATCTGCAGCCGAAGCGGCGTCGTTGAAGGTCTCGAATGTCGGACATCCATCGATACCTGCCGCAACCATGAACTCTCGCTGCCAGATCTTGTCGGTCTCGATCCGTGCATCCGCTCGAGAGGGGGCGAATGTGTAGATGCCTGCATCCGCAAGCACATCAGAGACGCCCGCAGCGAGCGGCGCCTCTGGACCGATCACCGCGAGGGTCGCCTCGACCTCACTTGCGTGATCGACGACCGCCGTTGTATCGGTCTCATCGAGTATTGCATAGGAATCTGCCAGTCGTGCGATTCCGGGGTTTCGGTTACCCGCTGCAGCATGGAGCTCATGGTCGATATCACTCGACGTGATCGCCATCGCGAGGGCGTGCTCACGGCCACCACCACCGAGGAGCAGAATCCGTTCTGTCATATGCGAAGATGCTGTCGAAGCTGGCCTAAAGGTTACCGTGTTTATCCGGTTGGTTAAGGGGCTCCGGGCGGACTATCGACACAGATGTCCGATACGCCCACCAGCCGGAATCGGCTGGGTGATGCCGCAAGTCAGTATCTGCGAGATCATGCGGAGAATCCGGTGAACTGGCAGCTTTGGGATGAGGAGGCACTAGCAATCGCTCACGAGCACGATGTCCCGATCTTCCTCTCAATCGGGTACACCGCCTGTCACTGGTGTCACGTCATGGCTGACGAGAGCTTCGACGACCAAGAAGTGGCCGAGGTGCTCAACGAGTCGTTCGTCCCTGTCAAGGTCGACCGCGAGGAGCGTCCGGACGTGGACCGACTCTACCAGACCAT
>SKSH01000059.1 GCA_007118075.1 Halobacteriales archaeon | reverse complement strand
TCGTCGTGATGCCGGCGTTCAACGAGCTCTCCGGAGGCACCTGGATCAATGTCCAGGATGAATCGTTCCTCGTCCCGTATCTTCCACAGTCGCTCATCAAGCCAGAGGTATACCTCCTCGATGGGACGAAACTTGGCCAGCTCGGCGCACTAACGATCTCATGAGTGCGACGAGGGTCTTATCCACCCGCATCGGTTATTGAGCACCGATGCGCGAAGGGGCACAGCTCGACGTGTTCGCCCGGCTTGGTGAGCCGGTGAAGACCGCGTTGAGCGACCGCGGGTTCACCAAACCCACCGCCACCCAGGCGGCGGCCATCCCACCGATCGTCGATGGTGAACACGTGCTCGTCGTCGCCCCGACCGGGACTGGCAAGACAGAGTCAGCGATGTTACCGATCCTCGATGCGCTGGTGGCCGCTGGCGATCGAACGGGGATCGGCGCGCTGTATGTCACCCCACTTCGGGCGCTCAATCGGGACATGCTCGGGCGGCTCGAGTGGTGGGGTGCAGAACTCAACCTCGACGTCCAGGTGCGCCACGGCGACACCGGTGACTACCAGCGACGCAAGCAAGCGACCGATCCACCGGATGTGCTCATCACCACGCCAGAGACGGTCCAGGCGATGCTGACCGGTTCGCGGCTCAGAGAGGCACTTCGCACCGTCGAGCACGTCGTCATCGATGAGGTCCACGAGCTCGCAGCCTCCAAACGTGGCGCACAGCTGAGCGTTGCCCTAGAGCGCCTCGTCGACCTGGCGGGACCGTTCCAGCGAGTTGGGTTGTCAGCCACCGTCGGGGATCCAGAGACGGTCGCCAAGTTCCTCACCGGTGGCCGACCCTGCACCATCCGTGAACGTGATATCGGTGGCCGCCTCGAAGTGACGGTGACCCTCCCAGAGCCGACCGATGATGATCAACGCCTCGCCGATGAACTACTCGTCGATCCGGTGATGGCGGCTCACGTCCGGACCATCATCGACCTGGTCGATCGCCATGACTCCACCCTTGTCTTCGTCAATACCCGCCAGACAGCCGAGGCGCTCGGTTCACGCTTCAATGCCCTCGGTGCCGATATCGGAGTCCACCACGGATCGCTCTCGAAAGCAGCTCGCATCGAGATGGAGACGGCGTTCAAGTCGGGAGATCTCGACGGGCTCGTGTGTACCTCGTCGATGGAGCTCGGCATCGATGTCGGTCACGTCGATCATGTGGTTCAATACGGGAGTCCACGGCAAGTAACCAGGCTCGTCCAGCGGGTCGGGCGGGCGGGTC
This sequence comes from Halobacteriales archaeon, assembly GCA_007118075.1. GTDB lineage: Archaea > Halobacteriota > Halobacteria > Halobacteriales > SKSH01 > CAZXER01. The sequence goes on along the minus strand of SKSH01000059.1, from coordinate 6,690 downwards.
ACCAGGCCCGGGCGACCTCGTATGGAACGGTCGTCGCGACCGATGCCGAGGATACGATAGAATCGATCGTCATCGCCGACCGGGCACATCGAGGCTTGGTCGAACCCATCCGACTCCACGAGGGGAGCCTCGATACCGTCGCCAACCAGATAGCCGGGATGGCGCATAGTCGGGATGGCCTCAGCGTGGATGCGGCACTCGAGTGCTTCCATCGAGCACTCCCGTTTCGCGACCTCGAACGGACCACCCTCGAGCTCGTCATCGAGGAGTTGAGCCGCAACGGCGTCATCTGGTACGACGAAGCTACAGCGCGGATCGAGACCGCCGGAAACACCTGGCGGTACGTCTACGACAACCTCTCGATGATCCCCGATGAGGCGACCTACGAGGTGACCGATGTGGCAAGTGGCGGCCCCGTTGGGACCCTCGATGAACGCTTCGTCGTCGCCTTCGCAGAACCTGGGGCCACCTTCATACAGGGCGGAGAGATGTGGCGAATCGTCACCCTCGAAGACGATACCATCCAGGTGGCACCCGTCGGTGACCCCACCGGTGAGGTGCCATCGTGGACCGGTGAAGAGATCCCCGTGCCACAGTCGGTGGCGGCCGAGGTCGGTCAGCTACGTGGGCTCCTCGTGGCCGAATCGGTCGACGCCGTTGCCGCTGATCTCGGGGTCGATCGTGAGCTCATCGACCGGGTGGTTGAACCGATCTTGGACCACCACACGGCCGGCTATCCGATGCCGACCGATGATTGCCTGCTCGTTGACGAATCCACCGACGGCATCACCATCAATTGCTGTGGTGGCCATCAGGTGAACGATACCATCGGCCGGCTGGTCAGTGCGCTGCTCGGCCAGCAGACCGGTTCTTCGATCGGCCTCGAGGTCGATCCCTATCGTATCTCACTGACCGTCCCAAGCGGGGTGCGTGGTGAGACCGTCGCATCGATCTTGCTCGAGACTGACCCAGCACACCTCACTCCGCTGCTTGAGCTCAGCCTCAAGGGTTCACAGGAAGTTGGCTATCGCCTCGCCCACGTCGGTAAGAAGTTCGGTGCGATCAGATCGATTCGTGCTGACGGCCCAACCGCCTCGTGGCGTCGATTAGTCCGCTACTTCGAGGACACCCCGTTGTTCGATGAAGCCGTCCGTGAACTCTTCCACGATGACCTCGACGTCGAGGCGACAGAGACCCTGTTGGGCGCCCTTCAGTCAGAGACGATCGATATCGAGGTGGTCCGCGGGCCGACCCCACTGAGCACGGCTGGTCGGGCTGTTGGGACCGAGCTGCTCCAACCAGAACGAGCCGATGCTTCGGTCATCGACACCGTCCGAGAACGAATCCTCGACAGTGAGACACGCCTGGTCTGCCTGCACTGTCGCGAGTACGACGTCACCCGGACGATCTCGACACTCCCAGAACAGCCGAGTTGTCCACACTGTGAATCGACCAGATTAGCCGCGATCAGCCCGTGGGCAGATGAGCTCGTCGATGCGCTCAGCGATGAGGCGGCACCCTCGAGCGATGTCGAACGACTCTATCGCAGTGCCAGTCTCGTCCAAAGTCACGGCCGAACCGCCATCATCGCCCTGGCCGGTCGTGGAGTCGGGCCACAAACCGCCGCTCGTATCATGAACCGTCACCGCGAAGATGCGCGTGAATTCTACCGCGACATCCTCGAGGCCGAACGGCAGTACGCCCGAACGCGGTCATTCTGGGATTGAACTGCCGTATCCGAAACCATCTTGTGCCGGCGAACGACTCACCGAACATGCGTCTCGCTCCGGGCTCGTTCAGGGTTGCGGCGATCCCATTCGGTATCGGCCTCCTCGCGGCGCTAATCGGGGTCTGGCCGGTCACCGCGGTGGGGTTGATCCTCACGATCGCCGTCTTCGGTTTCTATCGAGATCCGACCCGGACACCAGCGGGTATGGGTATCGTTGCCCCAGCAGACGGCGTCATCACGGAGATCTCGAGGAGGGACGACGAGCTCCACATCGTCACCTTCCTCAACGTCCACCATGTGCACGTCATTCGGGCTCCAACGATGGGCGAGATCGATGGGGTCGAACCGGTTGCCGGGACCAGACGACCGGCCTTTCTCGGTGGAGCCGAGAGCAACGCTGGTATCGAGGTTGCAGCTGGGGCATGGACGGTGATGATGCGAGCGGGGTTCCTCGCCAGGCGGGTCACCGCCTACGTCGAGGAGGGGGAGCTCATCGACCGAGGTGACCGACTCGGTCACATCGCATTCGGGAGCAGGGTGGACCTGTTCCTCCCATCTTCGGTAACACCGGCTGATCTCACCATCAGGGTTGGTGACCGGGTATACGCTGGTCAGACCATCATCGCCGATGGAGAGAGCCAGTAATACCTTAGTGTTGGCCGGCATACTAGGCCATATGGTCGTCGAGACCGAGCGAGACGATGGCGTCTGGTACGAGTGCGAGCGCTGTGGCCTCATGTTCGACAGTCGGCAGGATGCATCGGACCACGAGCAGACCTGCGATGCCGAGGAGCCCTCGTACATCCAGTGAGCAGCAGTCAATCGCCGTGTCTGGTCCGGTGTTCCTCGACGAGTGCGATGGCCTCACGTCGATGTACCGTCACCCGATAGCGAACCTTCGTCGCGTTTGAATCGTACGCGAGTGCCTCCTTGATCGCATCCCGAAGCGGTCCGTGGTCGATACGGATCACCGTCCCTGCATCATCCCCCAGTTCGAAGATACCGTACCGATCGGGGACCTTCTTGAGCGTCTCGCGCTCAAGCGGTTCCCAGGCTCGATGAAGCGGCATCAGTCCTCACCGACGAGCTCGTATGCGGCCGCGCCGAGCATCCCTTCCTCGAAGACGAACACCCGACCGTCGAGCAACTCAAGATCCACATCGACCACCACCTGATGGCCGTCCATCTCCACATCGATCCCCGGCAGCAACGACGCAGCCTCATTCGGTTGGAGGTTGATCCGTCCGACGCCGGAGTCCTCGAGGATGTCCGCCGCGCTATCACGGTCGTTCACGTAGATGAGCATCCCTGCATCGAACGCATCGTTCACCTTGAGAACTTGCACGAGCATCCCCGGTTGGGTCCGCACCGGTGGTGCCATCGGTTCCGGGGGGATATCGTACACCGTCTCACGGCCATCGAGGTAGTGGACCACGATGCCGTCTTCGCGTTCGATCACCCGCAACGTCGCCGGTGAGACGGTCTCCCTGGTCGACATACCGAGGAGTATCCACCAACGGCGCAAAGTTGTGGCGGTTAGGGGACCGTCAGCGGTATGGGTCGACAGGGGATAGGGTCCACCAATGGAGGGACAGGCGACCGCACCAACGGCGATCTCGGTTGTCAATGCCATCCCCGCTGGACGCGGGGCCGCGATGGCCATCGATCGCCACCTCACGGCCACGGTACATCTCGACCCGGAATCTTCGATGGTGACCGCCTCGACTGCAGAAGATCGCGATCTCGACCTCACGCTCATCGAAGAGTGTGTCACAGCAACGACCGAGCGGTACGGTTCGGGTGAGGGTGGACATGTCGAGACCAGCACGACGGTCCCACATGCGGTCGGTTTGAAGACCTCAAGCGCGGCGGCGAATGCCACCATCGTCGCCACGCTCGATGCCCTTGGGGTGTGGTCGGAGACCGATCCCATGGAGGCACTGTTGCTCGGAGTCGAGGTCGCCAGAGCGGTCGGGGTTACGGTCACCGGAGCGTTGGATGATGCAGCGGCAAGCATGTTCGGTGGGCTGGTGATCACGGATAACGACGACGATGCGATCCTCGACCGCCAACGCGTCGATGGATCAGTCGTCATCAGCATTCCAGACAGTCGACAGCCATCAGGATCGGTCGATGTTGCGGCCCTCGAAGCCGTCGGTCCCATCGGTGACCTCGCCGCTGACCTCGCCATCGATGGACGCTGGGAGCTCGCGATGGCCGTCAACGGGATGGCGGTTGGGGTCGCACTCGATCACGACCTCACCCCGATCGAGATGGCCCTCGAGCACACCCCCTCGGTGTCGATTTCAGGAACCGGACCCGCCATCGCGGCGATCGGTGTCCCAACGGTGATCGAGGCGATTACTGACCGGTGGCAGGTCGATGGTTCGGTTGTCCATGCGGAGCTCACCGCAGAGGGGACCGTACCCAGTACCGGTGATGAATAACCGTTGACCTAAGCAGTCTCGATGTCGCAATCACCGTATGGACCGTGTAGGGGTAGCGCTTGGTATCGCAGCGATCTGGTTCGGCCTCGTGTTCATCGTTGACATCCTCAACTCCGGGTTGACTGGCCTCGCGAGCGTGGGAGCCCTGTTAGCTGGCATCTTGATCACTATCGCAGGTATCAGCTCTATCGTCGGATTGGAAGTCCCAGAGGATACCGGTGACCGGCTGGTCCCACCGAATCTATCCTACTACCTCATCGCCGTTGGGCTGGGCATGGCAGCTGCAATCCGAACCGCGGACTGGCTCGGGCTGATCAACCTCTGAACGACCTATCAACGATACAAGGCGCCCAGAGTCACACCGGTGTTCCCTCACCGATCCAATCGAATGGAGCGTGTCTGATCTTGACCTCCGCTTGCATCCGATCGTGAACGAGCTCCCTGAGCTTACGAGCCGTCTCGGCATCGATATCCGGTGCAACCGCATCCTGACCGCCGAGTGAACGCGTTCCGGCGGTATCGACCGTCAGTGACGCCAGATTCCACCGCCGCTGAAAGATCGACTGTCGGTCGAATACCGTCTGCACACGGTGGAAGGGCACGATGTGGGTGCGGCGATTCCAAAAGCCAACACGGGTGATGATGTAATCGTCTTGGACATCGAACCCGATATGGATCCATTTGAGATGTGCAGCGATCGGTGTGAGGACGAAAAGGCCGGCCAAGAGGTACCATTGGAACTCGTAAAAACCGGCCCAGTCGATGGCATACCCAGCAGCCAACAATCCGAAGACGAGGTAGACGTACCGATGGAGGTAGCGCTGACGAGTTCGTTTGGGAGGGCGGATAAACGTCGGATCGTCGAATGGCTCGATGGAGCGAGAGAGCGAGAACACCCGGTCGAGCGTCGCCAATGGCACCGCGGTCTGTGAGCCACTCGTCTCACTCGGTGAATAGCCAGCAGTCTCGATGAGCAACTTCCCATAGCCGAAACGTCGAGCCAGGACATTCTCGGTGACGATCATCGTCTGAATCTTCTCGAGTGGTATCGAACCGCTGAACTGACGCAAGAGACCCCGTGAGTAGCGAAGCTCATCGGTCAGCTCGAACAGCTTGAAGTTCCAGTAATTGGTGACAGCGACGATACCGCTGACCGCTGCACCAATCAGGTACAGCGTGACGACTGCAACCGGGGCGAGAACCAGTATCGGGAAGATATCGAAAAGTTGAGCGACGGTCTCGGGACCGAAGAAGGCGAGGGCGAAGACCACGAGAATCGCTAGGCGGAGATCGAACGATACCACGCCCAACAACGCCAGCTCGGTCGAGGAGATCTCGAACAACTTGGTTCCCTTCTCTTGGACCATCGGTGTGGAGCCAAAGAGGGTGACATCCTCTTCGCTCTCGTGCTCCTCCTGGCGCTTTCGTTCGGTCAGCTCCTCTTGCAGTCGATACGACTCCGCATCGGTGACGAATCGGAGATGGACCTCTGAAGACTGCCCACCGGCGGTCTCGACTCGTACTTCTGAGATACCCAATAATCGGTGGATGATGTTCTTCGAGATGGACACGTTCTGGACACGGTAATAGGGGATCTCTCGGTTCCGACGGGAGAACACCCCAGAATGTACATCGAAGGTATCCTCAGTGAGGTCATACTCAAAACGGTTGTAGTAGGCAATGGCATAGAACGACGAGATGGCCACGACGAGGAGGATCGAGGTGGCAGCGAGCAACATCGCGATCGTCTGATCAAGCAGCGAGAAGGCACCGATGATGAGGAATACCGCGATCCAGATGAGTGAAAGTGCCATCTCGACGGCCATGAACGGGATCGTGATCGGAGACAGTTTCACAGCTCAATCACCTACACTGAGTCATCTCGACCGGTGACGTTCGCGAGTCCTTTGAGGCGCTCTTGGAGCTCCCTTGCCCGGTCGGGATGAAGGCCAGGGATGGTGACATCGGCACCTCGAGACCCGGCGGTATACACCACCGAGGTGGCAAGACCGACCGCCCGTTCCACCGGTGACCGGCTGGTATCAACGTGTTGAATCCGAACGTATGGAACCACCGTCTGAATACGAAAGAGAACACCGCGTTGGAGATACAGCGAATCTTCTCGGACGAGGAATCCCCAGATGCGGTACCGAAGAATGGCATGGATGATGCCGAGTGACGCTAGTAGGGCGAACACTCCTCCGCCAATCTCGAGGTACGGATAATCAAAAAACCAAGAGACACCACCAGCGATCACCCCGACGACTACCGCGGTGATGATCGACTCGACGATCCAGACCACCCGGACCCGCGGGTTGAGCCGCTCGAGTGCATCCTGATCGATATCGATGTCGACCTCGTCGACCAGATCGAGCGGTTGCTCGGTGTCCGACGGTTGATCGATGACCTCGGGCATTGTGTCGAACTGATGGGGCTTAGCGACTAAACCATTGTGAACCGAATGAATCAGTTTCGCCCATCAGCGCCAAATCGGGCGCGTTTTGTCATATACAC
>SKSH01000194.1 GCA_007118075.1 Halobacteriales archaeon | reverse complement strand
CTTGTTCATCTTGATACCAGGCTAGCATCACGGTCTGTTGCCCTGGCTCAGAGACTTCCTCGATCTTCTCAACAGTTGGTGCTGTGGTGAATCGAACTCGGTAGAGTGCATCAGTCAGACCGATCAGTCGGTTGACCTTCGAGTAGGTCTTCATATCGAGGCCATCCAGAGAGACCAGTCCGACATACGCCGAGTTCACCAGAAAACCGATTATCTGCGAATCGGATTGTCTCTTGAAATCGATGTCAATGATATCCGTGTCGAGAAGGACGGCGGGGACATCATCCCCCACTTCGAGGCGGTCGACGATGTCGCTGACATCGATAGAATCGAGCGTGGGTTCTCCGTGCCCGACGATACGGTCGCCAGTCGTCGCATCGTAGATGGCGATGGCGACCGGGGACAAGCTATCATCGATGAACGTGGCTACGTGGGTGAGGAACGTGCAACGATCTGCAGCGTCGAGGAACGAATCCAGGTTCCTGGATATCAGTGCTATATCCAGAAGACGTTCCATTGAATTTCGGATATAGTCATAACACCGTCAATGTTCGACCTGATATATCCATAGACCAGTTCATATATCCACATCTACCATACCATTCTATAATGATCTTTGATTCTGTAGCCACTATCTGTTCTTCGATTACGAGTTGACACGAGTGGATCAGCGTGAAACATCGAACGAACAGTGCATGCCGACAATTGGACCGCGTCCACGGATCTTACTATCCACTTCCGGTTCGGTGCCGGAGTGATTTTAAGACCAGATTCGAAACCTAATACCCGTATGCCGCCGTCAGGGTCGCCAATGGATGCCGAGATGGGGGTCGCACAGCGATTGGCTGAGGAACAACGGGCGATATCGATCGCCGAGTTCTTCGAGAAGAACAAGCACATGCTGGGCTTCGACAGTGGAGCCCGGGCACTCGTGACCGCCGTCAAGGAGGCCGTCGACAACGCACTTGATGCCGCAGAAGAGGCAGAGATCCTCCCCGATATCTATGTCGATATCCAGGACAATGGGGACTACTATACCCTCATCGTCGAGGATAACGGACCGGGGATCACGAAGGAACAAGTCCCAAAAATATTTGGGAAGATGCTTTATGGGTCTAGATTTCATGCAAGACGTCAGGCCCGCGGTCAGCAGGGTATTGGCATCTCTGCTGCCGTATTGTATGCCCAATTGACTTCAGGAAAACCGGCACGTATTACATCAAAACCCAAAGGTTTTGAGGAAGCTCAATACTTCGAGCTCATCATCGACACCGATGAAAACGAACCAGATATCAAGGCAGAAAAAGCCGCAGAATGGGACCGCCCGCATGGCACCCGTATCGAGCTTGACATGGAGGCCAACCTTCGAGCGAGGACACGTCTCCACGACTACATCAAACAGACTGCTGTCGTCAACCCTCACGCTCGCATCGAACTCAGAGAACCGAAGCTCGATGAATCGCTCAAGTTCGAACGCGTCACCGATCAGCTGCCGGCGAAGACCAAGGAGATTCGACCACATCCACATGGTGTCGAACTCGGTACCCTCATCAAGATGCTCGAGGCGACCGATTCCTACAGCCTCGGTGGCTTCATGCGCGAGGAGTTCGCGCGTGTTGGTCGAAAGACGGCAGATACCGTCCTCGATGAGTTCCGTGACCGTCACTTTGGACGTGAGCTTTCTTGGACGCCACCAGGGAAACATGAAGACCTCGACATCGCCGCCGCATTGACCGCAGCGGTCACGAACAAGGGGAAGGAGGCGACCGCCACCTTCGTCGAGTACGTCATGGATGCGGTTGCAGATCACGACCGGGTCAGCCATGTCGACCTTGAGCGGATCATCAATAACGCCGCAGACCGCATCGAAGAGGAGACCGATCGTCGCTTTGGATCAACCGTCCGGTCGAACGCCATCGCCGCGGCATGGTCGGAGGTCACCGGCGCCTCGACCGGGGACGATCGGATCCCAAGCGAGCTGTATCGGGTGATCGACAATGCGACGAGTAAACGCAAGAGCGATCGGGTCAAACACGGGTTTGCTACCCGTCTTGCCGAACAGATCGAGGCGGCAGATCGACCGAAACACCGCTTTACTCACAAGGAACTGCTCGATCTCGTCGATGCAGCAGCCGATGCGACAGAAGAGTACGATGATGCGACCTACGGCGAGACGGCGAGAGAGAACGTCATCGAGGCACTCTGGGTGAATATGCGACGGGTGGTCGATGATCCACCGAAGGTCCGAACCGTCGCCAATGACCGTGACATGGCCGCGGCGTTTCTCGAGGCGATGCGGTCAACCGATGTCATGGCGCCACCGACTGATTGTCTCGCCCCGATAACCGCCGAGCTTGTCGAAGAGGGGTTGAAAAAGGAGTTCGAGGCAGAATACTACGGTGCGGTGACCCGCGATGCCTCAGTCCACGGTGGCGATCCATTCGTCGTCGAGGCTGGGGTCGCTTACGGTGGTGAACTCGAGGTGGAATCACAGATCGACCTCCAGCGCTTTGCCAACCGAGTCCCACTCGTCTACCAACGTGGCGCCTGTGCCATCACCGACGTTGTGCGCTCGATTGATTGGCGTAACTACAATCTCGACCAATCAGGTGGTTCGGGTATGCCAAGCGGACCGATGGTGCTCATCGTCCACGTGGCCTCGACGAACGTACCATTCACCTCTGAGAGCAAGGATGCGGTGGCGAACATCCCGGCGATCGAACACGAGATTGAACTTGCGGTCCGCGAGGTGGCCAGGGGTGTCAAGCGCCACATCAGCCAGCGTCGGAGTCTGAGACAACGACGCGAGAAGGAAGATGTCATCGCGAGGGTCCTCCCGGAGATCGCCACGAAGGTCTCCAGCTTGCTCAAGCGTGATCGACCAGATATCGAGGCGACCCTCGCCCGGATCATGAACAACGTCCATGTCTCACGGTCGACAAAGGAAGACGGTGACACCACCGCAGTGTCGGTCGTGGTCCACAACTACGATAGTCAAAACGCCGCTATCGAGGTGACCGAGATCGTCGATATGGAACCTGTCGTCTCAGACGGCGCGTCGGTGACCGAGATGGACGACGAGTGGTATGTTCGGTGGACCCCGACGGTCGGACCGGGAGACACCGCCACGCTGACGTATGAACTCCCCACCGGTGCGACGACCGAGCTCGCCGTGTCGGGTGTACCAGCCGAAAAACTCACCATTGATCGATCATGAGCGACGCATCAGACACCAAGGGTTCGCTGCTCGGCCTCGCCGAGGAGTTCTACGAACAGTTCGACCGCGGAGAAATCCCCCGGATGACCATCCCAACGCGGACGAAATCAAACATCGAGTACGACGAAGCACGCCGGGTGTGGGTGTATGGCGACCGGACCAGCACGCGATCGGCCAACTCTGTTCGCGGTGCACGCAAACTGCTTCGTGCATCATACGCCATCGACTTTCTCGTCAATCAGCTCGATGAGGATCGCTCCTCCACCCTCCGTGAGCTGTACTATCTCTCTGAAAGTTGGGATGTTGAGGAGGCACAGTTCACCGATCAAGACGAGTCAAACGAGCTGATCGAAGATCTCGAGATTGTGAGCGGAGCCACTCGAGAGGACTTTCATATGCGTCCAGAGGAATCTGGTGCTACCCTCATCGGGCCGCTAGAGATTCTAGAGCAGACTCGCCGTGGAGAACGTGAAATCCATTGCCAGGCCGATGTCGGAGAAGGTGGCTATCAGATTCCCTCGAACCCGAAGAGTGTCGAGTTCATCGATCATGATGCTGATTTCGTCCTCTGTGTTGAGACCGGTGGTATGCGCGATCGGCTCGTCGAGAACGGCTTTGATGAGGACTACAATGTGATCGTTGTCCATCTCAAAGGACAACCGGCTCGGGCGACGAGACGCATCACCAAACGCCTCGGTGAGGATCTCGGGCTACCGGTCACGGTCTTCACCGACGGTGACCCATGGTCATATCGCATCTTTGCGAGTGTGGCGTACGGTTCGATCAAGAGCGCACACCTCTCAGAGTACCTGGCAACGCCTGATGCTCAGTTCATCGGCATCCGTCCACAGGATATCGTGGAGTACGATCTTCCGACCGATCCACTCTCCGATTCAGATATCAACGCCCTTGAGAACGAGTTGGAAGATCCGCGGTTCCAAGATGAGTTCTGGACCGAACAGATCGAGCAACAACTCGAGATCGAACAGAAGGCAGAACAGCAGGCACTTGCGGCACGAGGCCTCGACTTCGTCACCGATACCTACCTGCCAGTTCGACTCGAGGAGATGGACATCATCTGAGACGAAGCGGTCACCGCTCGAATCACAAGTCACGATTCGACGTTGACACCGCTGATTTCGAAACGAGCGCCACCAGCCCAGCTGTCGGTGATCTCGATACTCCACCCGTGTGCCTCGACGACCTCAGTGACGATGGCCAGTCCGATACCGATCCCCTCTGAACCCGTCGAGTATCCTGGATCGAAGATCTTTGCTCTGTCCTCCTCGGGGATTCCAGGCCCATCGTCTGCGATGTAAAAGCCGTCAGATTCGAGGCGACCGACCCTGATCATTACCCCTTCGCCACCGTGTTCGATGGCATTTCTGAACAAGTTCTCGAAGATGTGCTCGATTCGGTCTGGATCGCCGAAGAACGTGAGTTCGTCGACCACCTCGAGGGAGGCATCACCCGTATCCACCCGAGCCCAACATCCCTTTCCGATTTTCGAGAGGTCGATGGGCTCGGTCTCACCGACAGCCTGCCCCTCACGGGCAAGGGTGAGGGTGTTATCGATGATCGCCTCCATCCGATTAACCGCGTGTCCGACGGCCTCAAGATGACCACCTTCGGGGTCTTCCTTCGCGAGTTCGACTCGGCCGGCGATGACATTCAGCGGATTTCGAAGGTCGTGAGAGACGAGGCTGGCGAACTGTTCCAGGCGTTCATTCTGCCGGTCAAGTTGTCTCGTACGGGACTCTAGCTCTCGGTTATGGTCGAGTCGGACCAGCGCCTCATTGACATGAGATACGAGCAACTCGGCGAATTCGAGATCGATCTCATCGAACGCATCCTGTCGTTTGGCTGCTGCCTGGAACACCCCATGTGAACCGATCGGGACGGTCAATGCTGAGAGGAAATCCGGATCAGCCGGTGTGACATCCAGTTCACGGAGATCGGGGGTGAGTGTCGGTTCACCCTGGCGGAAGACCGCCGCAGCGATGTTATCCTTCGCGTCGATTGGTGTCCTGGTGAAGAAGTCCGTCTCATCGATCGCAGATGAGGTAGCCATCGTCACCAGATATCCATTTTGAACCGCATCGGCCACTGCGAAGTCGAACTCGAGGATCTCCTCGGCGGTGTTGATGAGCTGTTGATAGACCTCCTCAATCTCATCGGTTGCCCCGACCTGCATAGCCGCCCGATGGAGCTTCGTGAGCTGATTCTCCCTGTTTGCTGATGCGAGTGCTGATGCAGTCGACGCAGCGAGCAATCCGGCGAGTCGAAGATCTGCAGGGTCGAATCCAGCTGGTTGAGCCGATGCGCAAAGCAATGACCCCCAGGTATCGATGGGGACGACGATGCCGCTTTGGACGGTATCCTCGCCGACGATGAATGCATCGAGTTCATCTGTGGCGTCATCAAGGATGACCGGGTGACCGCCGAGAAAGGCCGTCCAGATGGCCGTATCGTCAACATCGAACCAGGGGAGCTTTGACTCCTGTTCTGCGAGGCTCGTTGATGTTGCGGCCGGAATCAGGGCGTCGAAGTCACCGTCGTATCGGTATACTGCGGTGTGTTCGAGACCAAGCACGTCGGCGGCAGCATTGACGGTCACTTCGACGATGGAATCGGTATCAGGGATCTCGATCATCGTTCGGGTCGCCTCGTGCAGTGCCTCGATGGCCTCCTCGCGGGATTTCTGCTGGGTGATGTCGACGTAGGTGGCGAACGCTCGCTTCTCGGTACCGATGGTAAACGGAACCGTCCGAAGGAGGAACCATCTCGGCCCATCGACGGTCATCCGTTGTAGGGCTTCCTCGACGATTTCGCCATCCATCACTCGCTGGTCGATATCTGCTGCTTGCTCGACAAATCCCTCTGGAACGATCACGTCGTTGATGGGGGTCCGGACGACCGATGCGGCCTCGACACCGAAGATGTCCTCGAATGCTGGATTAACCTGTTGGATGATGGAGGTTGCATCGACGAAGGTAACCTCGACGATTGCGTCTGCGGCATCTTCGAAGAGGATACGGAGCTTTTCTCGATGATGGTGGAACCCCGTGACATCGTTGATGAAACCCTCAAGTGTAGGTCCATCGGCAGTTTCAACGGCCTGTCCGCTCTCCCAGACCCACTTCGTCTCTCCAAGGGCGGTGACAATCCGATATCGGATCTCGAAGGAGCCATCTTCGACCAATCCAGCATTGACCGTCTCCCTGACGTGCGCTCGGTCTTCGGGATGGATGACATCCTCCCCCCAGAAGATCTCGCCATCGATCAATGACTCGGCTGGATACCCGGTGATCGACTCACAATCACCTCGGATGATGTGCATCCGCCAGGGTGGTTCTGGCTCACTGCGGTAGGCGATACCGGGAAGATTCGAGATGAGCGTCTCCAGCTGTCTCATATTCTCAGCTAGAGCAACTTCTGCACGGTCGCGTTCAACTGCATTTTCGATGCGGTTTACTAACAGTTCGAACTGGTCGGTCGAGGTCCGTTTTTGGATGTAGTCTGTGACCTCGTGATTCATCGCCTCGCTCGCCACCTCTTCACCGCCTTTCCCAGTGAACAGGATGAACGGGATCTGTCCGTATCGTGTGCGCACCACGGTGAGGAGCTCGATGCCGTTCATTTCAGGCATATCGTAATCTGAGACGATACAGTCGATCTCGTGATCCTCAAGGTACGCTAACGCGTCTGTTGCACCTTCAACACCTTCGATAACGAGCCGATCGCTCACACGTTCGAGATTTGCCTGCGTTACCTCGATGAATCCAGGCTCATCATCGACATGCAACACCCGGATCGGCTCGCTCATTCGTGAGACGGTGTGACGTACCCCGAATAAAGGGTGTCGGCTTGTCTCTCAGAAAAAGTAATGGTATTTACCGTCGGTTGCAAAATGCTGGCTTGAGATCGATGACCGGGGTGTCATCGAGCATATCGACCCCTTCGATCACGATGGTTCCTGCATCGATCGCATCGATTGTGCACGTGGTAATGCCGATGGAATTGGGCCGATCGACCGTGCGGAGAGCGAACACCCCCGCCACACGATCAGGATATCGTACCACGGTTCGGTCAGCTTGGTCGGCAAACCAAATTACATCGAGCCGCTGACCGACGGTGAGACCATCAAGCCCAGAGACATACGCCGATTTCACCTCGAGGACCCCGGTGGCATCGGTCATCGAACCCTGCGCTGGTGTCTCCTCACGGGTCTCGAATGGGGTACTGATATAACCAATTGGCCGACAGGAGATCATACGGTCACTTCGAGAGCGACGCCGTTGAATGCTCGTTTCTTATTCGACCCATCACGTTCAAGAGGGCAGGTCCCGCATCCAGGTGACAGATGTCTGCACGGGAGGTGTGCCGATCGGCGATCAAGGCAGCATCAGCGGTGGCAGAAACCCTGCCGGAATACGTGACACTCCTCGGTGGCGGAACCGGTACCCCGAAACTACTTCATGGGATCGCCGGCACCCCACTTTCGGATCGACTGACCATCGTGGCGAACACCGGTGATGATGTCGAGTTCGGTGATCTCTTCGTCAGTCCAGATGTCGATGCCTGTCTGTTCACTGCAGCCGATCGTATCGACACCAATCGCTGGTGGGGCTTGGCAGACGATCCACCGAGTGTATCGACTGAGACTAATCGGTACGCCCACGCACTCGGACTCGAGGGTGGCCCACGCTATAGAGACCATTCCGAGCAGACTACCGGTCGTCGGTTGGCTCGCTGGCG
>SKSH01000122.1 GCA_007118075.1 Halobacteriales archaeon | reverse complement strand
GTGCGGCCGGGAAGACGACGTTCGTGGAGACATCAAACCGGGTCGCTCCGAGTCCATAGGCAGCCTCTCTGAGGTCATCCGGGACCGCCCGCATGGCATCCTCTGAAAGCGATGAGACCATCGGGATAATCATGATTCCGACGACGATTGCCCCGGCAGCAGCGTTGAAGGTTCCCGTATCAGGAAAGATACGTTGGAGCTGTGGGGTGATGAACGAGAGCGCGAAAAAGCCGTAGACGATCGTCGGGATACCGGCGAGTATCTCGAGGGTCGGTTTGAGGATCGACCGTGTCCGGTCACTTGCGTACTCACTGAGATAGATGGCCGTCAGTGTCACAACCGGAAGCGCCAGTGCCGCAGAACCGACGGTGATGATGAGTGTCCCCCAGATGATAGGCCATACACCGAAGGCCGGATCTGCGGTGTCAAGTGGCGCCCATTCGATGGTGAAGAGATATTCGAGCAGGGAGACTTCGACGAAGAATGTGAGTGCACCCTGCACGAGGACGATGAAGATGCCGATGGTCGTGAGGACCGTGACGAGTGCACACAAGAAGAAGACAACCTTGGCGACGTGGTTTGCCCTGGATTCGCGAGGGGTGCCACCATTGGTGAGATCTATCTCATCGAAATTCCGGTTGCTCATCCGGTCACCTCATCGATCGCACGACCGAGGGTGGCATCAGCATATGCCTCGATGCTGTCGTATCCCTCGTCTGCGAACTCTCGTTGTACCCACGCATCATTGATCGCGAAGAACCCGACCCGTCTGGCAGCGTACTGTGTCCATAGGAGGGTCTCCCCTGGCTCGAGGATATCAAATTCAGCAGCGAGCTCGTATCCCTCCGTATCGACCTCCTCGAAGAAGAATTGCGCATATCGACGCACGAGTGGACTGGCCAACGCATCTTTGCGTACATAGATGAACATCGGTCGAGAGAGCGGGCTATACGTCCCCTGTTCGATGTTCTCACGGGTGGGGAAGATGTACGGATCGCCTACCTCCTCAGCCACCCCGAGCAACCGGATATCGTCCTGGTTCTCGTAGTAATATCCGGCACCGCCCCAGCCGAGGGCATACTTGTTACCCCTGACACCGCGCACGATGACGTTGGTATCTGGTGTCCCTGAGTAATCCCGTCGGATATTGCCCACCTCACCGGTGATGTGCTCGGTGAAATAATCGAAGGTACCGGACGCCGAATCCCGACCATAGAGCACGAGCTCCTCATCAGGCCACTCAGGCCGGATATCAGCCCAGGTCGAGATGGTCGACCCGCGCTCCCAAATGGCTCTGAGTTCCTCGACGGTCAACCCGCCATCTTCCTCAACCCAGTCGTTCTCGGGGTTGGCCATGATGGCGATACCATCGAGCAGTGCCTGCAGTTCCACCCAGTCGACATCGTTGGCTGAACAAGCCTCCTCCTCGTCGGGGAGGATGACCCGACTCGCGTTCTGGATGGCGGTCTCCCCAGCACAAAATCGTTGGAACCCAGCCCCAGTCCCCGATCCTCGAACCGGGATGCTGACTCGATTGTTGCGCCACATAAACTCGATCGCAACGGCCGCACCATGAGGGAGCACGGTATTGCTGCCGTCAACGACAATCTGACCCTCAAGGTCGCTTGCCTGTCCTGGGGTGAGACAACCAGCGAGTGAAATCGAGGTACCGACACCGGCTGCAAGCAGGAACTGACGGCGGCTCAAGGACGGTAATCCATGAGTCGTTCCCCTACCCTCCATCGTCTAACGACAGCTAGGATTCAGTAATACTAAATAACCTTCTATGTGCAATATATATTAATATATAGTAATTCCCTGAGCACCAGTGACACAGGCATGGTGGATTAAGTAGGTACGTCCTATACGACGAGGAACACCATTCTCACCCAATTAAATTAACTACATAGATTGCATAGTTTTTATATATATTGTCTACTTGGAACATATATGGAGACCAGGAAGGTCCAGCTCACCGGTGGATCGACATTCACCGTCTCACTCCCGAAAGAGTGGGCGATGCGCAACGGCATCGGTGCTGGATCGACGTTGTCCTTCGTCGATAACGGCGAGACACTGACGGTGACGACCAGGCAGGAGGAGGGTCGATCTCACGGGGAGTTGGACATCAGTGACCTCACCGGCGACCATCTCACCCGCTCGGTGATGACGATGTATGTTAGTGGATTCGACGTCATCACACTGAAGAGCGATCGGATCTCTGCCACGCAACGACAGGCGATCAGAACTGCGACACAGAACCTCATCGGGGTCGAGGTGCTCGAGGAGACCGCCGACCGTGTCGTCATCCAAGACCTCCTCGATTCATCTGAACTCTCAGTTACGAACGCCGTCGAACGAATGCACCTCATCGCCGATTCGATGCTGGCGGATGCGCTTTCGGCCGTTATCGAGAACAACGATGACCTGGCCAACGATGTAATCGAGCGAGATGACGATGTCGACAGACTCTGGTTGGTCGTCTCGAGAATCTTCCGTGGCACCCTCCGTTCTCCAACCGCTTCACCAGACCTCGGTATCTCCAGGGAGGACTGTTTCGATTACCACTCCACCGCCAGGCAACTCGAACGGATTGGCGACCACGCCGCAAAGATCAGTAATCTCTCGAAGAAGCTCGAAGATATTCCCCAGCCAGTCATCGAGTCCCTGCAGACGTTTCACGAGGCTGTGGTCGAGGTGGTCTCTGGTGCCATCGAGGCACTCCTGGAGAACGATAGCGACCGGTCGAGCCAGCTCGCACACCAATCCCGTGCGAAGGTGTTGGAGATCGATGAATACACCAGAGAGATCGACCAGCTCCTCCGAGAACTTGATCCACACGAGGCACAGTCACTCGGCTTGATCGTCGACTCGCTCTCGCGTAGTGCAGACTATGGGGGGAACATCGCCGAGACAGCGCTTCAAAAGGCAGCCCCGAGGCCGTAGCAACCTCGAAACTGACCCATACGCAGCACCTGGCCAACCCGTCTAGTAATCTGAATCCGATTGTGACTCAATCAGATTTCTCAGTATCAAGATGGGCAGTGGGATCGTCGATCCAATTGTAACATCTGGCGTCAGCTGGATCGATCTCGCCGGTTAACATCCCTCGTGGGATGAAGCCCCGGCTACCTCTCGCCCCAACATGTGGTGTGTGGATATCGTTGTACGTCAATGCCTTCGCCCGGAGGTCGATCTGTATCGAGAGTGTCCCCAATTGGTCCGCATCGGGGTCAAATTCGATCGATACTGCACCGGGACCGATCCCGAAGATGACCCGATTGTCCGGTCCCTCAACACAGAGATCGTGACTAGCCAACGCCGCCTCGATATCCCTGAGCAGTGACTGGATCCCCACTCGATCTTGTTCGGTTCTGACTTGGATCCCGGTCGTCGGCGAGACGGTACCATCCTCGAAGGTCAGGGTCGGATAGCGCAGCTCATCAAGCGGGAGGATGTGCGAACCGTCTGTCGGTTCTGGTGGTTCACTCGGGACATCTAGCTCATCACTGATACGGGATCGTGGTGGCTCATCAGTCATGGGTACCATCGCGTCCCGGACCGGTCACCCGAGTGATCGATGATGACGTCGGATGTCTATTGTACATCAATCGAACCTGGAATGGATCGAAGAAGGTGCTTATTCCTGCAGGATGGCGTTGACCTGTCCGTCCTGTCCCGGACGGGAGGTTACCCTGGCACGACCGAGTTCGGTCTCGATGATGGCGCCTTTCGTGATGATGTTCCGCCGTGCATAGTTCGGATCGGCTGCATTCTCCACGACATCTTGGATCTCGACCATGGTCGTCTCGCCGTCTCCTGTAGTCACCGACGCGGTGTTGGCCTTGAGCGCTCGAACTTTCTCGTTTCCTCCCCGGACATCGATCGCCCGAAGGATCGGGTCGCCGAGTTCGGTCTCAGTTGAGAATCGACCGGCCTCATGCTTTCGCTTGTTCCGATGTGCTCGTCTGCGACCACCGGTCCGCTTGGTTCCGGACCGGCCATGATGATGCGTCATAGCCCTTTTTCAGGTACTTAGCAACTTGAATCAATCGTATTGACCTCCTCCACGGCCTGAAGACCGTGGAATCCCACCATGGGATTTCGGGTCCGAGCGACCCTTCATGGCTTCAAGACGCATCGTTCTGAGCGTCGCGGGTGGATTTCACCGTCTGCAGGCTGTCTTGTTGTAGGTAGTGATTCATGTACCGGCCGTAATCCATGTGCTCACGAATAGCCTGGAGATCCTCCAATACCAAGACAAGCGTCTCGACCTGCTGAGCGCATTCGACCACCTGCTGAGAGACGGTGGCATGCGCTCGCAGTCAGTATCAGAACCATTACGCTCGGCTGGTTCTAACCTGAAGGTAATGTCGCTGAAGCGAGTCCTCGCTGCGGGGTTCAAACATTACGGAAAGGAGTCGCTCAGCGAGACCGAGCTGGTCGCCGCTCTCGCTCTTGAACGTGGTTGGTTCGCACCTGAGGAGGTCCGCCAAGTCGTCGAACATGCCTTAGAAACCGGGGACCTCGAAGGAGACCGCGATGGTCTGTCGGCGACCTTCACCGTCGGTGAGATCACCATCCCCTCGGGATACGAACCACCGTCGGATATCCTCAAACCAGCAACCCCATTCGAGCGGATCCTCGACCGGGTCGGGGAGATCGATATAGACAAACGCGGGGCTGTCGCCGAGATCAATCGACTACAATCGAAGGTCGGTCTGACCAACGATGCGGCAGCGGTGTTGTTCGGCCACGGTGTCGGGCTCGATGTATCCGATGAAGCGCAAACCGTCGTTCGATCCATTGAGAACACGTATCGATGACCGCTGATGCCATGGGCAGTCCACGGCTTGCAGAGGTGTTCCTCGCCGAGCTCATCGGTCGTGACCTTGGACCGTTCGAGACAATCGGTGTTGCTGGCTTGGAACACCCGGCTGGGTTCACCTGTGAAATCGGCTCGACACACGAGATCACCGAATCGGATGAGGTAGTTGCAACGTTGTCCGTCGAGGAAACAGCGGTCGAAATTATCGGCATCAATGGGGAACGACAGATACGTATCGACGATGGTGGATCGATCAAGCCAGCATTGGATGCACTGCTCCAACAGCTCGGAATTAGTGACGGACCGGTGTGAGTCGGTTGGTCAACACAGTTGCAAGTTCATCCCTCGCAACAGCAGGTCCGGATGTGGTCTCACCGAGTTCGTCGACCACATGCAGTGTCTCGAATCCCACCCGACGTCCCCCGAGAATGTCATGTACACGATGGTCGCCTACATGTAGCACTGACGACCGATCGACCCCCAATTGATCGCATGCGGCCAGAAATGGTTCGGGACGCGGTTTCGGTGTCCCAAGCCGACCGGAGATGATCACCGTATCAAACCGATCAGTCCACCCCAACCGTGACAGCTTATCGAGCTGTGCTTCGGTCGGTCCGTTCGTGATGAGTCCGACCGGAATCCCTTGTCTGATGGTATCGAGCATGGCTTCCACGCCAGGGACCGGTGATAGATGCTCACCGATCACCGTTCGGTATGCACTCGCGAGTTCGGCGGGATCGATACCCGTCGAATCATCGAGGAGTAGGTCGAAAATCGGTTCCCTGGTCTCGCTCGACCAGATGCTCGAGTGGGCCTCGAGGTACGCCGACCGTGATATCGGTGGTGCGCCGACACGAGTGGTCGCCTCTGCAAGCAGTGAGGCTCGTGACCGGTCTACGACGGCCAGGGTATCATCGAGATCGAAGGTGACCGCCGAAGGTCTCATGCCTGGACTAGGGGACCACGGTGCATTAAACTCGCGGGCAAGGGAGGTGGAAGTGATCCGATGATACACAAGACGGTGGAATCGCTAGCACCAGACAAACATAGTCGATTCATACGACGAGCGGATTCATCCTCGGGGTTTCCACACACATTCACAATTGTTTAGGATACTCTGAGCGAGGGTTGACCAATGGGCTTCTTCGAGCGATTGGCCGAGCGGACCGAAACACATGATTCCGTGCTCTGTGTCGGCCTCGATCCAGCTATTGATCGTCTTCCAGAGCATCTCTCTGCGTTCGATCTCCCTCGATGGGCATTCAACCGTCGCATCATCGATGCTACCCACGAGTTCGTTGCGGCGTACAAACCGAATGTGGCCTTCTATGAGGATTCATCCGGCTGGGATGCGCTGCTTGAGACGGTCGCCTACGCCGAGGGGAAGGGGGTGCCGGTCATCCTCGATGCCAAGCGTGGTGATGTGGGCCACACCGCCAGAGCGTACGCCAAACATCTCGAGTACGCAGACGCCATCACGGTCAACCCATTCCTCGGCCGTGATTCGCTCGAACCGTTCCTCCAGCAGGACGACAAGGGGGTGTTCATCCTCTGTCGAACCTCGAACCCAGGCGGTGCGGACATCCAGGACCTCGAGCTCGCTGAGGGAGACAAACTCTACGAACGCCTTGCCACCCTTGCAAGCGTCTGGGATGCCAACGACAACGTCGGCCTGGTGGTTGGCGCGACGACCCCAGATGAGCTCGAACGGGTCAGAGAACTCGCACCCGACCTGCCGTTTCTCGTTCCAGGGGTTGGGGCACAGGGAGGTGATGTCGAAGCGGCCGTGACATATGGACTCGCCGATGGGGTCGGCCTCATCAACGCCAGTCGGAGTGTCATCTTCGCCGGAGAGGGTGAGCACTTCGCTGAGGCAGCTCGCTCTGAGGCAAAGCGGCTCCAACGGCGGTTGAACGCGTTCAGGGGCAATCCAACGGATTCGTGAGATAGAGTTAGAAAAGAATGCAACTAGCACCGGCCACCCACGTTGACAGACACCCAGTAGCGGTTGCCCGCTCCCGGCGGTTAACGCTTAACTCACTCGGTGACGCCTGATGCGTTAGGGTATCGACGATAAGTGAACCTTCGGAGGATGTATCCCAGGATGAGCGGGTGCGGTATGACGCGATCGAGAGTCCGTATTCCATCTTCGAATGCGTGCATTGTGATACCATCATCCTGGTCATCGGACGGGACAAGCCCCCGATGTCCTGTCATGGGGAACCGGTGGAACCGATCACCGAATCGCATATCGACATCCATCCCCCTGTGATCAGAGAGGTGTTGCTCTCGGCATTCGGATTACCGAAGGCAGGATTGGGTATCTGTCTCTGTGTCATCGGTGAAGGACCGATGTCCGCGAACGATGTCGCTGAAGCACTCGATCTCGAATCGGTGCCAGATCGCCTGATCATCCTCGGTGGCGGGTATATCGCCGTCGAACTCGGGTACTACTATCAATCCATGGTCGCAGAGGTAGTCATCATCGAGATGGAAGAGACACTCGTGCCACGGGAAGACGCCGAGATCGCCCAGCAGTTCACCGACATCGCCAGCGACCGCCATGAGGTGTACACCGAGCATCGTGTGACACGGGTTGAAGAGGAGTCAGGTGAGTATCGAGCCCACACCGAGGGTCCAATCAATCCAATCGAGATCGAGGGTGACGAGATCTTAGTCTCCCTAGCATGTCGACCGAACACGGATCGGTTGAACCTCGAGGCCACCTCAATCGTGACGGATGAGCATGGCTTCACCGAGACGAATGAGTACCTTGAGACGACCGCTGAGAACATCTGGGCGCAGGGTGATGTAGCAGGAAATGCCCTGTTCAAGCATTCGGGCGATTACGAGACACAACACACCATCGCCATCGCAGTCCACAGTGAACGACGTGCGGTCGACCTCTCCGCACTCCCGCACGTGATCTTCACCGGGCCTCAGATCGCAGGGGTTGGGGCCATCGAAGCCGAACTCCGCGAGAACGACACCACGTATCAAATCGGGACCTCGACCTTCCCCGATTCATCGATGGGTCGAGCCATGAAACTCGACCACGGGATGATGAAAATCATGGCGTCTCCTGAGGGTGAATTACTCGGTGCACATGCGATCGGCTATGAGGCATCCACCCTCATGCATGAGGTGGTACTTGCGATGCGAACCGGCATCTCAG
>SKSH01000197.1 GCA_007118075.1 Halobacteriales archaeon | reverse complement strand
CGAGTTGCCGGTGGTGTTCGAACCGATCGAACCGAAGGCAACCCTTGGATCGGTCCTCGAGATGGCCGGTTTATCGCAGCTTCGCATTGCTGAGTCGGAGAAGTACCCTCATGTTACGTACTTCATCAATGGTGGCAGAGAGATCCAGTTCGAGGGTGAACATCGAGCGATCATCCCGAGTCCGTCCGTTCCGACTTACGACCGCCAGCCAGAGATGAGCGCGGCTGAGGTGACCACGCGAGCACTCGAGCTCACCGAGCAAGAGGACCCTGCTGTACTCGTGTTGAACTATGCGAATCCAGATATGGTGGGCCATACCGGAGTGTTCAAAGCCGTCGTTGCAGCCATCGAGTGCGTCGACCGCGAACTCGGCCGCCTGCTCGAGGGATTACCTGCCTGTCATGTGCTCATCATCGCAGATCACGGCAATGCCGAGGATATGGGGAGCTCCGCAGAACCCCACACCGCACATACGACCAATCCCGTCCCGTGTATCTACCTGGCTCCTGGTGGAGACGACGGTGGCTATCGCATCCGAGATGGTGGCACCCTCGCTGATGTGACTCCGACATTGTTGACGCTGATGGACCTTGAGATTCCCACCGAGATGATCGGCCGGTCCTTGCTCGAGTGACGACGCTTCGTCAACGGGCAGTTTCAACTGCCAGCCGGTATTCGATCTGAGCAATGACGGTGCACTTCGGTGAGGTGACGATCGATTGGTTGGGGTACGCGACCGCCCGCATCGAGGGAAAAGATGGGACGGTCGTCTATACCGATCCCGGTCGGTACGGCGTGCTCGATGGGTACGATGCTCGAGATGGCGACGTGGTCCTCGTCACCCACGACCACCACTACGACAGCGATGGGATCAGACGTGTGGCGAATGACGATGCCACAGTCGTCGTATACGAGGCTGTCGATCCATCGGGGATCGATCGCCCCGTCGAGATGCTGGATGAACTCCCGTACGACCTCGTCAGGACAGCTGTCGATGACGAGCTCATGCTCATCGATGAGACGGTGACGGTGGCGGTAACGCCGGCACAGAATCTGCCTCCTGAGCGGGGATCACATGTCCCCGGCTTTGGCTGTGGATATCGATTCACTGTCGATGGTACAGCGGTCTACTGGCCGGGTGATACCGATCGCCTGGAGGAATTTGATGCGATCGAGACGTCGGTGCTCCTGGCGAATATTGGAGGCGGTCCGGTGATGGACCGGCACGATGCGGCGGCCATTGCCGAGGCGGTCGGTCCAGATCTCGTCGTTCCCATCCATTACGATACGATTCCCATGCTCGAGGCTGATTCGGCGGCATTCGTCGTCGATGTAGCCTGTCGATCCATCCCGATCTCGCTCGACGAGAACTGAATTACTCTCGTTCGTAGACGAGTTCGCCACCGACGATCGTGTGTGTGACCTCGATGTCCTCGATATGCCATGGGTCATCCCATGGTGACCGATCCAGTACGACGCAATCACCAACATACCCCTGACCGAGACGACCGAGCCGATCTTCATCGAATCCAGCATAGGCACCCCCGATGGTGTACGCCTCGATGGCCTCATCGACGGTGAGGCGCTGGCAATCGTTGGGGGCGTTGACTGCACAGTGGATCCCATACAGCGGCCCCATCGGCATGCTGTCACTACCGAAGGCGAGCCGGACCCCAGCATCCACCAAATCCCGGAACCGGTTGGTCCGTTTGAATCGCTCACCGAGTCTCGATTCATAGAGTCCGCCAGGCTGAGCCCACTGGTGGAAGTTCGGTTGCATCGAGGCGATGATCCCTGCAGAGGCAATCCGTTCGATATGCCCGTCAGTGGCGAGCTCGACATGTTCGATTCGATGTCGTGCGTTCGCCGGATCGCTGGCTCGCTCGATCGCGGTGAGCGTCTCGTCGATTGCCACATCACCGATGGCATGGATCGTCACCTGGTAGCCAGCGGATTCGACATCGTCGACCAGCTGGTGAAGCGTCTCCGGTTGGACGACCCACGTTCCGTCACCATTGCCATCCTCGTATGGTTCTGATACCTTCGCGGTTCGACCACCGAAGGAACCATCGGAGAAAGACTTGATCGCACCGACGGTGAGGCGGTCGCTGCCGTGATTCGTTCGGAGCCCGAGTTCGCGTACCGCCTCGAGGTGGTTGCGCCAGTAGTTGAGTCGGACGCGCAATTGCAGCTCGCGATCGAGTTCTAGTTCGCGATAGGCACGTGGAACCGAGCTGCCACGAACCATGTCATGGATACAGGTGACACCGAGGCTGAGCGCATGTTCCTGGGCTACCTCCAACAGCGTTCGGGTGAGCTCCTCACCACCGATCGCCGAGCGGACAACCCCGAGGGCATCCTCGTAGATGACACCGGTCGGTTGGCCGTCTTCGATCTCGACGTACTCAGGTGGTAGATCGGCACCGACCTGCTCTAACGCGGCCGAGTTGAGCGAAGCAGTGTGCATATCGACGCGGAAGGCAGCGACTGGTTCAGCATCGCTGACTGCATCGAGGTCATCGCGTGTGAGTAGGGTACCGTCGGACCAGGTACTCTCATCGTACCCGATGCCCACCCGCCATCCCCCGTGTTCTGCACGAATCGTGTCGAGGCGTTCGATGATCTCATCGCGGTTTTCGGCACCGGATAGGTCGGCGTGTACGAGATAGCGTCCGGTGCTTCGAAGGTGCGTATGGGCATCGATGAATCCAGGGAGAACCGGTCGTTCCTCGCAGTCGAGTACCTCGGTGTCGATCCCCTGCAAGAGCGTGACCGATCGGTTGGTACCGACCTTGACGACCCGGCCATCACGGATAGCGATCGCCTCGACAACACCGGGTTCATCGAGCGTGTGTACCGCAGCGTTTCTCAAGATGAGATCGGCCGAGCCGGTCATCGTAGCTCACCAAGGCAGATCATCGGTGAGACGGTCCTCACCGACCGTGTTCGACGACACTCCCAGTGCGATTTCCATGTCATCTTGGTCGTTCGAGGACTTTGTCCCATGCTTTGTAGGTCTTGGCGACTGGGAAGAACTCATAATCTCTGACGACTGATGCGGCGTCGAAGAGCTCCCAGACGTAGGTCTTGAGCTCGTGGAACGATTCGTGCCAGACGTGGAGGATCAGGTCGTATTCTCCCATGGTCACATCGACAGAATAGACCAGTTCTGCATCGAGGAAGGTCTCTATCACCTCGGGCCACTCGTCCGCCGTCACGCTTGGTTCGAACTCGACCATGACCTCTCCGTAGGCGAAGCTCCCCTCCTGCAGAACGATGACTGCCAGAATCTCTAGCAATCCTTCGTTGATGAGGTTCTCACGCCGACGGCGAACGGCCGTTCTGGATAATCCGACGCGTTCGGCGAGCTCGGTATCGGACATCCGGCCATCTTCATTGAGCGCTCTGAAGATCTGGTAGTCCTCCTCGTCGAGGTATTCTCGGAGTGCCTTCTTTTGCAGGGATGATTCAACTTCAGGTTTACTGGAATCGGTGTAGGTTGGGGTACTCATGTTCGGTGATAGTTTGATTGACTCGCTACTCTTTCGATTCGTAACTCCTGTTCTCTGCTTTGAGTGGGACGTAGTTGGTCTCGTACCCGAACGCACCCGGTCCAATCACTTCCAAAGCAGCCGGACTGGTCAACAATGCTGGTGCAGGAACACCGAGGATGCAGACTCGCTGTCCATACCGGAGCGCACCGGTGGTTACCGGCTCACCGGTATCTTTGTCGACGATACAGATGAGGTCTGGGACGGTGAGCAAGATTTCATCCTCGTCGGTTCGGGCGATGAGGTATTCGTTTTGGAACTCAATGGTCAGTCGCCTGATTCCGTCAAGCTCGGCGAACACCACCTCGCCCATGGCGAATCCCTCCCGGTTGCGACGGTAGACGTCGATTATCTTCCCCGTGAACAGGTGCTCACCGTCGAGTAATTCACAGATCCTCTCGATCGGGTCATCACTTTGCTCACGTGCCAGATGGACCCGACGACCGAGTTCCCTGGCGAGTGAAACCGTGTCCGAGATACAGTACCGCGAGACGAATTCGCCGGACATCAACGGGAAGGCGAAGCCGGCACGACCCCCCATGTCGACAGTGATCGATCTTGCGAGGTCCTCCAACCGTTTGGGGGTATCGATAGCTTCGTACACCAGCTTGTTCCCGCGTTCGTCGCAGATTGCTCCGTAGTTGACGGGATGTCCATAGATGAAGAACGTGTCCATCTGCAACTCCGGAAAGGCACGACCCATCCCATCCCCGTCGAC
The DNA here is from genome assembly GCA_007118075.1 of Halobacteriales archaeon. Classification (GTDB taxonomy): domain Archaea; phylum Halobacteriota; class Halobacteria; order Halobacteriales; family SKSH01; genus CAZXER01. The sequence continues at coordinate 3,897 of SKSH01000197.1, read as the reverse complement.
GACAGGGAGATCGGCGAGTGCTGCGACACACAGTGGTGCCATGCTGTTGGCACCACCGATCTCACCGGGGATGATCGCATCGACCGTCTCATCGGCGTACTGCTCGATCGCTCGCATGGCATTAAGATCCTCGTCGCCCTTCGGGAACTTTTCCCGACTGATGGTGGGTGCGCCGATCCCGCCGACGCTCGTGACCGTCGCATCGGGATCGAGCTCTTCGGGTGCGATCACCTCGACCGAGTCGGGATGGTCGTCATCTTCGAAGATTGTCCGAAGTCGGAGTCTGCCCAATCGAGGGTCACCGCCGCCACCGGTACCGAGAATCCCGGCTCCGGTATCGAGCCATTTGAGATCCTCTAGGGTGATCCGATCGATCTGAGGTGTCTCTTCGATCATCGCTTGCTGTAACCCATCGCGCTGGGCAAGCACCTCGGCTTGTGTGAATTCGCTCATGCGTTTAGCGGTCGATAGTCGGTTTCGATACCGAACGTACGCGGTCCCCACACCTCCAATGCGGCCGGTGTGCGCATGATCTCAGGTGTGGGGATGCCAAGCACCTGAACTCTCGCCCCATACCGGAGTCGTTCGGTGGGGATCGGATCGCCCGTCTCTCGATCCAACACGGTGATCAGATCTGGCACCGTGATGCGATACTCATCGCCGACCTTTGCAGCAAGATTCTCGTTTTGGAAGTCGATTCGCATCGTCTGCCCTCGATCCTCGCCGAGTCCTTCGAGTTCCACATGTCCAAGCACGAACCCAGCCTCGGTTCGCCGCTTGACATCCACGATCTTGCCCTCGAAGAGATGACAAGCTTCCCCGTAGATAGATGCAGCTGTCACCTCGGCGATGGCCTCGACAACATCACCATCAGCAACGCGGACTGCTTCACCGATATCCTTTACCAGCGACATCGTATTCGGAATAGCCGTCTCTTGCACCTGTGTCCCCGTCATTGGATAATCAGCGAGGTAACCGGTTCCGCCCATTCTGACGGTGATTCCCCTGGCTATCCATTCGAGGCTAACGTTGTCGACGGTGTCGAGCAGGCAAACGTTCCCATGTGAGTCAGCGACAGCCGCAGGGGTCCCCGATACCCCATAGATGTTGAACGTCTCGTGTTGCAGTTCCGGGAAGGCTCGTCCCATCCCGTCTGCATCGACCAGTGGGATTCCCATCTGTGCGGCAACCGCGATGGGGAACGTCGAGTTGATACCCCCACATTCGATCGGCATGGTGGCGATCGCCTTCTGGCCGATCGCTGATTCGACTCGTTTGACCGACTTGACGAGTTCATCACCACCGGGCGGTTTCTCATATGATACCGTCGGTGCCCCCATCTGTGCGGTCGGGATGACGAGGTCGTCCTCGGCGAGTTCATCTGGTGATAGCAACGGTACCGAACCATGCTGTTCGATTGCCTGCTTTGCGACGAGCTTGCCGACATGTGGATCACCACCACCGCCGGTCCCCATCACGGCGGCTCCGATGGCGATGTCCTCCACCTCATCGACGGTAATCGAAATCATCAGTGGGCGAGGTCTCCTGCGGCCTTGACCTTGATCCGGGTCGCATTGCCAGGCAGATACGACAGCGGCACCTCCTCGATTTCCACGATATCTACCGTATCACCATCTGCCCCCGCCTCGATCGCATCGTTGGTGGCCTGTTCCTTTGCATCGGCCATGGCAACGTCACGTTCGACCTCATCGAGGCTGTAGATCCGGTCAACTTGCCCAGATACCTGTGCGATGGCTACGCCGACCGCGTTCGCCACCTCGAAGTGATCTGGTCGGTCGACCTGGCTGGCCCCTTCCAGATCGTCTTTGACGAGGATGCTGCCTCCTCCGACGATGACGACGGGAACGTCCTCCGCGCTGGTCTTCATCCGATCGACTGCACGTTCGACCCGTTCCTGGATGAACGAGACCCCCGCTTCGATGGTTGCCTCATCGACATTCGGTTTGACCTCACCGATATCAGCCAGCCCGGCGGCTACAGCGATATCGGTGGCTGTCAGCGTCTCCCCACCAAAGCAAAGTCCTTCCTCGGTCAATCGATACCCGACACTCTCTGGCCCGACGTTCACCGAATCTACCGCTTGCTTGACGTGGGACCCCCCACCGAGACCGATGCTCAACAGATCTGGCATCCGGAAGTTCGTCTTGACCTCACCGATTTCGACGGCGACACTACTCTCACGGGGGAATCCATCACTGATGGCCCCAACGTCGGTGGTCGTGCCGCCGACGTCGACGATGATCCCATTCTCGATACCAGAGAGGTATGCGGCACCACGAACGGAGTTCGAGGGACCGCTTGCAACGGTGAAGATGGGATACGCGAGTGCGTAATCGACAGCCATCAACGTCCCATCATTCTGGCCGAAGTAGAGCTCAGCATCGATATCTCGCTCGGCCATCGCATCGATGAAGGCATTCGCTGCCTCAGCAGCCACGTTGGTCAGTGCAGCGTTGAGAATTGTCGCATTCTCTCTTTCGAGGAGCCCGATGCTCCCGATTTCGTTGGAGACCGAGACCGGGACTTCATCACCGAGTTGCTCGTGAATGAGTTCAGCAACTCGTTCCTCGTGGTCGCTTCGAACTGGTGAGAAGACACTAGCCACGGCAAATGCATCGACGTGTGAGAACTCCTCGATCGTGTCGAGGATTTGTTCCTCATCGAGATCGTTGAGTTCGCGACCATCGAACTCATGTCCACCATCGAGGATGGTGTAGTTGTTGCCGATGGCCTCGGCGAGGTCGTCCGGCCATTCGAGCAGCGGATTGATGCTCTGTGTCGCCGGTGCTCCGAGGCGGATGACACCAACCTCGTTGAGCCCACGTCGCTCGGTAATCGCGTTCGTCGCGTGTGTCGTCCCGAGCATCACAAAGTCGATATCAGCCGACGTGATATCTGCCCCGTCGAGTACATCATCGAGGGCGTTTACGATTCCCGTCGTGATGTCCTCGGTCGTCGGGGTCTTCGTTTGTACGAGCGGTACGTCTTGGTCGTCGAGGATGACGGCGTCGGTATTGGTTCCGCCGACGTCGATCCCAAGTCGGTATGTCGTCATTTGATCAGTCTCCATGGATGGTTTCGATCGGTCGGTAGTCGATATCGTAGCCGAAGTACGCCGGCCCAACGATCGCCAGGCCGGCTTCTGTCCGCCACTGCTCCGCACATGGCATGCCGACAACCTGTATCCTGTATCCGTATCGGAGCCCTTCGGTCGTTACTGGATCGCCGGTCTCGGCATCGAGGACGGTGATGAGGTCTGGCACGCAGGCGAGTACCCCCTCGCTGGAATCGCGGGCGATGAGGTGTTCGTTCTGGAAGTCCAGTTGCAGTGATCTGCCGTCATAACTGTCCAATCCGTCAATGGTGGCGGTACCAACGGCGAAGCCGCCTTCGGTGCGGCGTTCGACATCAACGATCTTGCCCTCGAACAGCTCGTACCCATTAGTGAGCTCAAGCAAAGCCTGGACCGGATCACCAGCACCGGTCTGGGCCTCATGAATCGTTTCCCCGATGTCATGAGCGAGTGACATCGACCGGAGTATTCCAGTTTCGCGGAGTTCTGCACCAGTGTGCGGGTAACACGCAATCATACACGAACCGCCCATCTCGATGCTGGTCGATCGGGCGAAGGTCTCAGCCCATTGGTTCGTCACTGTATCGAGGAACACGGTATTGTGTTTCTCATCTGAGATGGCCATCGGAGTGGCCTCGATGCCACCGAGGGTGAGCGTCACCATCTGAACCTCAGGGAACGCCCTGCCCATACCGTCTGCATCGACCAGTGGGAGTCCTAACTCGGCGGCTACCGCGATGGGTACCGTCGAATTGAGTCCTCCCGCCTCGATACTCATCGTGGCGGCGGCTTCGGTGCCCATG
>SKSH01000023.1 GCA_007118075.1 Halobacteriales archaeon | reverse complement strand
GAGATGGTGTTCGAGTAACCGGTTTTCGACGACGTCGGTGACGGCATCTCGTTTGATCTCGATGACGACGCGGACGCCGTTGCGATCTGATTCATCTCGGAGGTCGCTGATACCCTCGAGGCGACCATCATCGACGTCCTGTGCGATGCGCTCGACGAGCCGTGCCTTGTTGGTCTGGTACGGGACCTCCGTGATGATGATACGGTCGTTGGCACTCTCGCGCTCTTCGACCTCGTAACTGGCCCGGACGGTGAGGCGCCCCCGACCAGTGGTGTATGCCTCATGGATGGCCTCATGGCCAACGATCTTCGCCCCGGTCGGGAAATCAGGGCCCTGGATGTACTCCATCAGGTCAGGGATGGAAGCGTCGGGGTTGCGGATCAACTCGATGGTTGCATCGATCACCTCGGTGAGGTTGTGTGGGGGGATGTCCGTACTCATCCCGACGGCAATTCCCGATGAGCCGTTGACCAGCAGGTTCGGGAAGCTGGCTGGAAGGACCACCGGCTCCTCGAGTCGGTCGTCGTAGTTGGCTTGGAAATCGACCGTATCCTTCTCGATGTCGGACAGTAGCTCGTTGGCGATCGATGCCATCCGTGCCTCGGTGTATCGCATGGCAGCCGGTGGATCGTTGTCCAGTGATCCGAAGTTCCCTTGGCCATCGATGAGCGGATAGCGCATCGAGAAGTCCTGTGCCATACGGACCAGCGCATCATAGATCGCCTGATCACCGTGGGGATGGAAGTTCCCCATCGTCTCCCCGACGATCGAGGAGGATTTGCGGTGCCCGGACCCACTCGTGATCCCGGCTTCGTACATCGCATAGAGGATTCGCCGATGCACCGGTTTGAGCCCGTCATAGGCGCTGGGAAGGGCGCGACCGGCGATGACACTCATCGCGTAGTCGATGTACGACTGTTCCATCTCGTCCTCGATGCGGACGTCTTCGACTCGCCGTGCCGGTACGTCTGGGTCGGTTGGAAGGTCTGAGCTCATGGTCCTAGATATCGATCCAGTCGGCCTCAGGCGCGTGTTGTTTGATGAACTCTCGACGGGGTTCGACGGCGTCCCCCATCAGGATGGAGAAGAGACGATCTGCTTCGGCAGCATCCTCGATGGTGATCCGCTTGAGGATGCGTCGTTCTGGGTTCATTGTTGTATCCCAGAGCTGCTGTGGGTTCATCTCACCGAGCCCTTTGAAGCGTTGGACCTGTGACGGCTTGCCACCACAATGCTGTTCGATGATCTCCTCGCGTTCGACTTCGGTCATCGCGTCGTAGGTCTCACCGTTGCACTTGATCCGGTACAACGGTGGTTGTGTGGCGAACACGTACCCACGATCGATCAATGGCTGCATGTGCCGATATAGCAACGTGAGCAACAGCGTCCTGATGTGTGCCCCATCAACATCGGCATCACAGGCGAGGATGATCTTGTGATATCGAAGGTTCTCTATATCGAACTCCTCGCCGATCCCGGTTCCGATCGCGGTGATCATGTTGCGGATCTGCTCGTTCTCGAGAATCCGGTCGAGCCGGTGCTTTTCGACGTTGAGCACCTTCCCACGGATGGGTAACACCGCCTGGTACTCTGGATCGCGTGCTTGCTTTGAGCTGTTATGGACGAATACCCCTGCTTCAAGAGCGAAATTGTGAGTCCCGGGTACCTCGATATCGTAGACATCTGCGGTTTCATCCAGGAATTCAACTGATACTACCGTGTGATTGGATTGTTGGGAACTTGTCGCTGGTGCGATACCCTTGGTCTCTGGTGTTTGGAGTCGAAGGTGTTCTTCTGCAGGAATACGCTCGATGTTATCGGGACGATTGTTCAACTTATCAAGGTCGACGTGGTGACGATGATCTCCTGCTGCTTCGTTGTAGACACCTCGTTCGAGATTGTATCGGTCAGCCAAGAGATGGGTGCACTCCCAGAATTCGTTCATACTTGGCTGTTTCACCATCTCGTAACCGTCGATAGTGACGCCCTTATCCTCGATAGCAGAATACGTCCGATACAGCGGCATCAATGACTGTTTAGTTTGGAGATCCTTGGCTTCACAATACTCTCCACCTCTGAGCATGAACTTGTGATCTGGGGTACACTTGATGGTTTCACCATTATCCAAGGTAATCCGAACGAGTGCTGCATCTCTTCTCGTAATTCGAGGGTTACGGATTTCACCGATTTCGATAAGACCTTCGCTATTAACTGTGTAACAGTAGTGCTTACGACCGTTTTCGTATTCGCTGACGAGCTGTTCGATCGTGATTGAATCTCCTGATGGGAGTGCTATCTCGGTATCACCAGTAAAGCACCCTCCTGCGCTGTCTCCTTCCACAATGAACAGTTCGCTGACACTAGGATCTCGGCTCTGGCAATCGGCCAGCTTCCCAGGGAGTGCCGTCGAACCAAGGGCTGACTTGCGCCTGGTGAGTTCCTTTGCCTTCTTCGCTGCCTGACGAGCCTTCGCCGCATCGACCGCCTTGAGGACGATCGTCTGGGCCACGTCAGGGTGCTCTTCGAAGAAGGTGCCAAGATTCTCATGCATCGCCGATTCGACGACACCACGAACCTCGGAGTTACCGAGTTTGGTCTTCGTCTGTCCCTCGAACTGCGGGTCTGGATGTTTGATCGAGATGACCGCAGTCAATCCCTCTCGGACGTCATCACCGGTGAGGTTCCCATCTATCTCACTCGCGAGGTCATGTGTATCAGCGTAATCATTCACGAGTCGCGTCAGTGCCGTCTTGAACCCGGTGAGATGCGATCCACCCTCTCTGGTGTTGATATTGTTCGCGAAGGCATGGATCGACGCCTGTAGTTCCTCGGTGGCTTGCATCGCCACCTCGACGACGATCGATTCAGCCTCGTCCTCGAAGTGGATGACCTCGTCGTGGAGGACGTTGCGCGATGCATTGAGATAGGCAACGAACTCGCGGATCCCGCCATCGTACTCGAATATCTCTGTTTGGCCGTTTCGATCGTCGGTGAGCTGAATCCGAACCCCTGAGTTGAGGAATGCCAGCTCACGAAGCCTGACGATCAGTGTATCAAATTTGAACGAGGTCGCCTCGAAGATGGTATCATCTGGAACGAAGGTTACGGTGGTTCCGGTTTCCTCATCGGCTTCGAGTGGTCTGACCTGTTCGAATGCATCCGGGACTGGCTCACCCTGCTCGAAGCGATGTCGCCAGAGGTACCCGTCGCGTTTGACCTCGACCTCGAGCCATTTCGACAAAGCGTTGACCACTGAGACACCGACTCCGTGAAGACCACCTGAAACTTGGTACGATTTGCTATCGAACTTTCCACCAGCGTGTAACACGGTCATGATGACCTCAACCGCTGGTAGATCGTACTCCTGGTGGGTGTCGACTGGAATCCCTCGACCGTTATCGGTGACGGTGACCGAGCCGTCCTCACCGAGGATCACCTCGATGTGGTCACAATACCCTGCCAACGCCTCGTCAATCGCGTTGTCGACAACCTCGTACACGAGGTGATGCAGTCCCCGTTCATCGGTCGACCCGACGTACATCGCCGGTCGTTTCCGAACGGCTTGAAGCCCCTCCAACACCTCGATCTGGCCGGCTGCGTACTCTCCCTCATGAGCCATTTAAGATAACCATGATATGCTACTGGTTCGTTACTCATAAATCCCACGCACGCGGGCGCGTGTGCGCGTATGCCAGTTGTCGGACACTGTTTCTCACATTTGGTAATCACGCACGAAGGTTTACAGGGCAAACGGTCAGAACGAACTTCATGGCTACTGCCGACGTATCCACTGAGTCGCTCGAAACCGGAGTCCCTGGCTTCGATCGGGCGCTTGATGGGGGACTGCCAGCTCGACGGTTGTATGTGCTCTGTGGGCCGCCTGGGAGCGGGAAGACCACATTCTCCTCCCGGTTCATCGCCACCGGTGCGGCGAATGGGGAGCGATGCCTCTTCGTAACCATGCACGAGACGGTCGATCAGCTTATCGCTGATATGAGTCAGTATGACTTCGGATTCGCTCAGGCGGCTGAGACTGATCAGGTCGAGTTCATCAACGTGGTGGAGGGCAGCGAGCGCAATCCGCTCACCAAGGCGATGCGCAAGCATTCTGGTTCGTCGGTCAATCAGCTGACCAACCGATTGACCACTTACATCGAATCCCGTGATATCGACCGGGTCGTCATCGATTCGACCATGGTTCTCGAGTATCTACTTTCCGGAACTGATACCGATCTCGTCCCATTCGTCACGAAGCTCAAACACGTCGATGCCACGGTATTATTGATCGCGGAGATGACCGATCCGACGGCCTATGCCCCTGAGCACTACCTCGCGCATGGAGTGATCTTCTTTCACAACTTCCTCGAAGATGAGGGGATGCGACGAGGGCTGCAGATTCTCAAGATGCGTGGTGTACCTATCTCAGCAGATATTCGTCCCCTCACGTTCACACCGAAGGGAATCCAAATCGATGCTGAAGCCACTTCCCCATGACGAGAGAAGACCTCTCCTTGGAGGAGCTTGACGAATTTGATCGAGCGCTAGTTCGATCGTATGTACTCGGACTCCAGTCCACCCCCGAGGACGATCCAGAGGAAGTCCTTCAGGATCTACTCACCGTTGCGGGCTCTAGGTACGAACGAGAAATCCTCGTCACCGCCTTTCACGAGGGACGGCGAAATGATTTCGACCATCTGAGAGACGTCGATCGCTCAGCGCTGCCTCGATTCATGTTGGATCTCGATATTGACTTGGGGATACCGGATGCAACTCCACAACCACACCATCAACACGCCCCAGATGCCCTCACAGTAACCCCCATGCACACAGACCCGCTCCCTGCCGTATTTCGTCCTTCATTACCCGAACTCTTGTATCGCTAAAAAGGAGCGAACGAACCAACAGGTCACCAAACACCCTTCGCATCAACCAAAGCGTCAGTACGAAACATAGCCGAAGAGTTACAATTCTTCGAACATCGTCGGTTCGACCCAAACCGCGAACTCTTCTTGTCGCTTTAATACCCCTTTGATTCCCGCATCGTCTTCGACTGGTGCATCATCGAGGTCATCTTCTGGTGCCTGAATCACCTGTTCGACCTCATCAACGAGCCAACCGACTGCGCCACCGTTTCCTACCGAATCGGGGTCGAATACCACGATTCGCTTTGGATCGGTCTCAGCCCGGATGTCGTAGATCACCTTCGGATCGATGATCGAGGTGGTACGCCCTCGGAGGTCCATGACGCCCTCTACATACGATGGAGCGTTTGGGACCGAAGTCAGTGATCCGACATCGACGATCTCAGCGACATGTTCGATGTCGACGCAGTATCGGTCATCTCCGAGCTTGAACTCAAGGACTTGTGTATGTTCGATTGCGCTCATGTTTCCGATTCAGACAGGTCAGTCAGTTCGTCTTCAACAGCCCCACCGACCTGGTCAGCGATGTCGTTCACTTTGGCTGATTGTTCCTCGTTTGCGGCGGCAATCGAGTCGATCTCACTCGAAACCTCATCTGCCAATTCGGCGGTCTCATCGACGAGACTGGCGACCTCTTCAGTGCTCGCTGCTTGATCATCAGTTGCGTCAGCAACCTCTTCGATGCCATCTGCGGATTCACGTACGGCATCACCGATATCGTCGAGGTTGTCCATGGCAACAACGACCTCTTCGATACCGGTATCGATCTCCTCATTGGCATGATCGATACTATCAACCGTGTCATCGGTCGTAGACTTGATCTCATCGACCATCTTCTCAATCTCGCCTGCTCGGGTTTGTGACTCTTCAGCAAGTGATTTTACTTCATCGGCAACGACCGCGAATCCCTCTCCAGCCTCACCGGCCCTAGCCGCTTCGATGGACGCGTTCAGTGCCAACAGGTTGGTCTGATCGGCGATATCATTGATCACCTCGACGATATCGTCAATCGCATCGACTCGCTCTCTGAGCTCGCCTACATCCTCACGTACCTCATCGGTACTCTCGTCCACGCGATTGATCGCCTTCATCGCGGTTTCAGCTGAATCTTGGCCTTCATCGGCGAGTTTGCGTGCCTGCGCACTGGTCGATTTGACCTCCTCGGCGCTGGAGGCAATCTCTTCGACCGATGCACTGAGGTTCGAAACCTCAGAGGCGACCGTTCTGAGGCTTTCAGACTGATCCCGCGCCATCTCACTTACCTCTTGTGTCCCGATGGCGACGTCTTCAGCAGCCTCCATGAGTTCTGCCATCGAGGCTGCTAGTTCATTATCATCTGCCGCCCCTGGACCGGGGGGACTGGATGATTCGTTCTGTGCCGATTCGGTAACTGGCTGATCGGTTGACATTGCATTCTGTGGAACTCAAACGGCAGTATATAAGTGGTGGGCCACCGTTATCACCTATGGTAACCATGATGGTCGTTCATGATAGTTCTATTTGGTAAGATAAAGGTACAGTGCAACATACGGACTGATCTCATTTACTGATCTAGTGGATGTTATAGCCTGTATTATCAGAATTGATGTTCATGGGCCAACGTTTATTGGCGGTTTCTTGGGTGTATTCAGATATGAAGTCAGGAGTGGATTGGATCGATGACCGGTGATGGTCACACCGGAACTTCCAATACCATTGAGGCGTTGGTCGTCGATGACTCGACGTTCATGCGGGCGGTGATCGTCGATATCCTTGAACGAAACGACATCACCGTCATCGGTGAGGCTGCAGATGGCCGCGAGGCAGTCACCGCCGTTGAGCGACTCGAGCCGGATGTTGTCACGATGGACATCGAGATGCCCGTGATGGATGGCATAGAGGCAGTCGAGGTGATTATGAATCGCCGGCCGACACCAATCTTAGTCCTCAGCTCACACGCGGGCGAGGATGCAGAGGTGACGTTCGAGGCACTCGATCGTGGTGCAGTCGACTTTTTCACGAAACCAGGTGGTGAGGTCTCCACCAACCTACCCAGTGTCGAGACCAGGCTCGTTGAGACAATCAAATCGGTAGCTAGGTCGACACCATCGTCTCCAGCTGATGGTTCTGATGCAGTGGTGAATCCGGTCGTCGATACACCACCGAACGAAACGTCTCCGATCCTCGCCATCGCGGCATCTACAGGTGGTCCTACCGTCCTCGATCGACTGCTCAGCAAGCTGCCAATCGAAGCGAATTTCCGAATTTTGATCGTTCAACATATGCCCAGTGGCTTCACCGAACGGTTCGCAGACCGTCTCGACCGCGCGAGTGAATATGCGATCTCAGAAGCACACCACGGGATGGAGCTTAGTCCTGGAGAAGGTGTCCTGGCTCAGGGTGGAGCTCATCTCTTGGTCGATGCGGTCACTGAGCATTCCATTCGGCTTTCGCTTGACGAGAGGGAGCCGGTTCACAACGTGATGCCAGCCGCCGATGTCACCTTCTCTTCACTGGCAAACCATGATTGGGATGAGCTGCTCGCAGTCGTGGTAACGGGGATGGGTGCGGATGGTGCAGCAGGGGCAGAGCAACTGAAGCGTGCGGGAGCGACGGTCATCGCTCAAGACGAAGAATCGAGCGCCGTCTTCGGCATGCCCCAACGAACTATCGAGACCGGCTGTGTGGATACCATCGCCAGTGAGCGAGAGCTTGCCACTGAGATCGTCAAGCACCTCGACCGACGCGAGCAGACGACCGGTACACCAGCTGGCCAAACGTTGGGGATGACCGGTGGTGAGAGGCCATGAACGATGAACTAAAACGGGCGTTCGTGGATGAGACTGGTGAGACCCTCACCGCCTTGAACAACGAACTGCTGGACTTAGAAACCACCCCAAATGATCAGTCGACCATCGACGCAATCTTCCGTCGTGCACATACGCTAAAAGGGAATCTGGGGGCAATGGGTCTCACTGAGGCAGCGTCCCTAGCCCACGAGATGGAGGATCTCCTCGATGAGATCAGGGACGGCACCGTCGGTGTCGATCACGAGGTGATGGATGCCTTGTTCGATTCGGTCGATGGTCTCGAGGCAGTTGTTGCTGGTATCGAACAGGATGAACCGCCGGAGGTTGCACTGGAATCAATTGTAGCCTCCCTAGAATCCATCGGTGATGATACAACCGATCAGGCAGCGAATACGTCTGATGAATCCGATCAGGTTGCCAACGGTGGCTCAATTCATCTGCAGGTCGTGCATGGGGAGATGCCAGGTGCAGAT
>SKSH01000013.1 GCA_007118075.1 Halobacteriales archaeon | reverse complement strand
CAGCAAGTCTCGCTGGAAGCCGGTGATATCGTGCATTGTCGAACATCTGTATGACCGGTAGATATATGGACTTTTTGGTAATATCTGCGGTGGGATATAAACGCGAAACCGTACAGCCACTTTTCAGCCACCTCCCGGAAATCAAATGTTGTCTGAAACACGACAAACCAATAGGAACTGCTCCAATTCGGATGATTCGGTCTAAGTATGCGATTATTGTGCTGATGGATCTATGACTATATTTAAAACTCGTCATTATTGGATGAAGTGACTGATATCGTTCAGTAGATGGTTTATTTCGCTGATAAATTAGCTTATTTGCCGTGGAATTCAGTAAAATTAAGGGAGTGGAGGGTGAATAATCGGCTTATTATGAATGAGCACCTCGTCGGCCACTCCATGGCAGATGTCTGTGCCGAGCTGTGTCGGTCCCTCAATGATGAGACGATTGTCGTCAACCCGTCAGAGTTGATGTTCAACGCCCTCATCGACTGGGGTGTCGATCATCCAGACGAATTCACTTCGATGCGGATACTCGGTGATGTGACCACCCTGAAACAGGCTCTCAGCGAGTTTACCATCGCCAGTCGGACAGCCGACCTCGTCCATGAGGAGCTGCTTGAGGTACGAACGGTGGAATCACCACCGAAGTCATCAATCGCCGTCGACGGTGAACGGATGCTGGCGATCATCGATGTCGGCACCAGCGCTGGTGCGCTGACGACGACCGATCCTACGTTCGTTGAGTCGATCTACTCGGATTGTGCCGGACGGTTCAATGACGCAACTGCATTCTCGCTGCGCACGCCGCCGCTTTCTCGTGTGGAATGGAGCATGATCGATCGACTCGGCGACGATCGGTGGGAGGACTTCGTCAGTCTCGTTGATGCGTCCGCTGGCAATGGGAACGTCGATGAGGTGGTTATCAGTCTGCTCGTCGCGGCGAAACACGGTGATCTACTCTACGATATCAGCAAATGGGGCGAGGATATCGGACTCGCCAGCAAGGCAACCTTCTCCCGGAAGAAGTCCCAGCTTGAGGATGCACACCTCATCGAGACCGATAGTGAACCGATTGAGGTGGGTCGGCCTCGCTTGCGTCTCAAACTTGCTGAACCAGCGCTCACGCTCGCCTCTCCCATCGAGGTCGTTGAGGAGACCGAGCGTCGAATCGCCTGAACCCCGGTCAGTCGCCGCCCCAGAAGTTCTCTCGGCTGCCAAGTCGTTCACGTCGCGGTGAGACCTGCTCTTCGTCTTCCTCCGCTGGCTCTCCAGCATCGGCCGACTCACCGTCATCCTCATCATCACCGTCAGGTTCCTCTGGTTCGAGCTCGAGCCGTTCGACCTCCTCGGCACGGGCGTGATTCGAATGGACACGAGTGATCCGGACCTTCGCCCGTGCCGGAGGAAGGATGCCGTCGACCATCACGATGAAGCCATCTTCGGTCCGTCCGACGCCGGCACCGCTCTCGTGGATGTCGCCCACCTCGACGATGATCTCCTCCCCTGGTTTGACCGGTTGCGTCTTCAGATCGCTGATCGGTTGGCGGTAGTGATTGCACCACTCACGGCCACCCCGATCGCCGTAGTGCTGACAGCCCATCCCCTCAATTCGTTCAGCAAAACTGGGGCATTCATCTGCCAGCGGGCAGTTAGCCATGAGGGTAGTACTGGAGGCGGAGAAAAAACGCTTGCGGGTGCGTTCTTTGGGGAAATTAGCCGTTTCACTGCGGTCTACGGGCCGTTCAGCTCGCTCGGCTGTCGATGATCTTCCGGAGGTCGTCGCTCTCTTCGATATCCTCTATCTCCCGGCGCTCGACGATGGCGGTCCCCTCGATGGAGTCGTGCGGAGCTCGTTCCACGATGTATACCGATTGCGAACCGGTTACCTTCCCGATCGAGCCCATGATCTTCGCCCGCTTCTTGGCGGTTCGGTTGTACACCGACTGGCCGGTGAGGACGACCCCCTTCTCGGTATCCTCATCCTGGCCGACCGCTCTGAACGGTGCACGAGCGATCGCATGTGCCTGAAAGCCAGCATGAGTGAGTAACTCGACCGTATGTCCCTCGTCGGTCGATGGTTCGTCGTCCATCGCACCCTGTTGTTGATCGACGAGTTCATCCTCTTCAAGCAGTGCAACTGGCCGTGTCAATGGGGCTTCGAAGAGCTCCTCAAGGCGCATCGCCACCTCGATGCTGGCGTTCATACCGTCTTCGTATTTCGAGACGGTGCGTCGGGAGACTCCGAGTTCATCAGCGAGCTGGCCGAGACTCCATCCCCGCTCGCGGCGTTCGTCCTCGATGATGTCGCTGTCGATGGAGACATACAATCCACCAGGGGCGGCGTAGATCAGCGGATCAACCTCCTCGATGAACAGCTCGAAGGCAGTATCTGGACTGATCACCGGGACACCGTGTCGGAAGTAGACGACACTCGGTTTGAGATCCTCGTCTCGGCTCCGGACACCGATGACGAGCGCCGTTCCACCGAACAGCTGGGCGAGTCGTCGCATCTCGACTCCGGTCCCGCGATCGAGTGCATCGATGTTGCCGAGAATTTTCAGAAACAGGATGGAATCCTCGTGTCTGGCCACGAGATCGAAGCTCTTTGGTCGGATGGCGCAGCGGTCGCTCACGAAGTACTCAGCATCGCTCAGCATAATCGTGATGTTGTCGACCAGTGCGCCGCGTGTCATGGTTGATACTAGGTATGGGTACAGATAAATCGTTTATGCCGAAAACCTGGTTTCACCGGATACACCGGACTTGTTTCATCGATTCCAGTCGATTCGGTCTCGATCACGTGGATATCACTGGATGATGTGAGTACCGCATCGGTCTATTGATGTTCGATCTCATTCACACTGGCTCAGGGATACCTCACAGCACCGATGTAATGTGTGGTCTTCCTACTCTGCCGCGGTGTTGAGGGCGACGGCGAACATGGGATGAAGCTTGACACTGTCATCGGTCCGCTGGATGAGCGGTGCACCCTGGAGCCGCTCTTCAAGGGAATCGATCCGTTTCTTCACCGTTCGCTTGGTGTAGCCTGTTGCCTCGACGAGTTCGTCGATCGTGAGCGGTCCCTCAGCCTCGGCCACCGAGGATGCGATTGCGAGTTCGGAATCGAGGTACTCAGTGTGCATCTTCTCGACGAGCCGGGTGAGCTCTTTCGGGACCTCCTGCTCGGCCATGATGGTAACCTCGTGGCCCTATAAGGTAAATCCGACGTCTCGTCTCGCTCACCCGTTTCGTGCCCTTCCGGTCAGGACGATCGTCGGTATTGTTGCCGACTCGATCAGGTCCTCGTCACGGAGTGTATCCAGCGTAGCAAGTGCCACGGATGCTGTCGTACAGACGTTGAATCCTCGGGTTTGAAGGCGTCTCTGTGCCGTTTTGACGTGCTCGGGTGCGACCGGAACTACCTGTCCACCGCTCGCTTCGATGGCAGCGTGAACCTGGTCATGTCGAGCAGGTCTACTAATCCTGATGCCGGGCGCAAGTGTCGGTTCGACCGTTGCATCTCCCTCGAGGAGAGACCCCGCCCCGCGAAGCTGTCCAGCAAAAAGCGGTGGAATCGTGTCTATTCGGCCAGCCTGGACGAGCCGATCGAACCCTCGATACAGGCCGAGTAAGAGTGTTCCGTGGCCGACCGGAAGCACAACCGCCGGTGGGGGTCGCCCTCCGAGGTCGGCGACGAGCTCGTAGGCCAGTGTGGCTGTCCCCTCGTAGAACTCTGGTCGCCACGCGTGGCTCGCATACCATCCTGCATCCGCGTTTACACAGGCGCTCGCCACCGCATCGCGGCTACCATCAATCGGCACAACGTTGGCTCCGGTCGATTTGATGGCGGTGACGGTCGACCCAGCCGCTGTTGAGGGGACGTAGATATCCGCAGAAAGCCCGGCTCGGGCACCATGGGCCGCGATCGCCAACCCGGCATTGCCGGAGGAATCTTCTTTGATCTGGGCAGCCCCAATCGCTACCGCGCGAGCGATCGTGACGGCGGCACCTCGATCTTTGAAGCTCCCGGTCGGGTTGCAGCCTTCGAGCTTGCACGTGGCACCAAACTCCTCGATGGTGACCAGTGGAGTGCCACCTGCTCCCAGATCGATCAGCGGTCCAGGTGGCAGGTGTTCAACGATCGAACTGATGCCGCCGATCGGTCCCGCATCGGTCGGTGGTGGTTCGGGAACCTCGGTGAGCTCGAGCGGGGCGGCACAATGGCATCGGTGTGGTTCCTCCGGTGTCGGTTCGAATGTATTCCCACAAGCGTGACACCACGTGGCAGGGACGTCAGATCTCATCGACGTCGATACCGACCGAACAAACGTATTCTCCGGTGGCAACGTGCGGCAGGCGACGGGTTCGCCAGAAGATGCCATCTGATTCGGCGTGAACCGTCTCTCGCAGCTCGCCGAAGACCGTCTTGACGGTGAAGAGAGGATCGCCAGCATCTACTGAATCGCCAAGATCGGCCTCCAGGTGGACGAGTCCTCCGTATGGACTTTGATACTGATCGAAGCCACCGATGCGGGTTTGGGTCCCAGGTTCGACCTGGCCTTCGAGGAGGCCATAGCCTTTGAGCACGTTCATCGTCCCGATGAGGCCGATCTCGATGCTTTGCATATCCCATCCGACACTACCGCCGAGTTCGGGGTCGATCACCGGGATTCCATCGTCGCTTAACACACGTGCCAGTTGTCCGTCTGGGCCCTGCTGATCGAGGATGTATCCACAATCAAACGTCCGTGCAAGCTCGAGACAGTCCTTATGGAGGTCGTGATGGCGGCCACACCTGACCCGAACCTCGTGGATCATCCTGCTTGTCCCTCCCTGATGGAGATCGAGAGCGAGATCGGCATCAGTGGCGACCTCGTATATGGTGGCCGCGATCCGCTCACTCGAGCTGCCATCTGGGTCGCCTGGGAAGGCACGGTTGAGCTTGGTGCGATCGATTGGGTTGCGATGCTCGGCCCGCTGATAGGCATGCCAGTTGGCCACGCCGATGAGACGAATCTCCCCGGCTAGCTCAGCCGGGTCGACCGCCTGATACAGCCGTCCGATCACGCCAATTCCGTTGAGCTCATCTCCATCACTACCCGCCTGGATGAAGATGGTTGGACCACCCGCGGCACCGTTGATCACCGCCACCGGGAGTTCGACAGACAACCCGTCGCTGGTCTCACCGATCTGTAGCCGTCCGGTTGCTCGGTCACCCGGCTCGGCCTCGGCAGTCCCAACCTTCGACATTCGGCTTGAAAGGATGAGCCCGACGTATTGATGTTGACGGTCTCGCCGCGTCCCAAGTGGCTAAGTCGTTCCGAGTGGAGTGGCCCGCATGAGCGAGCCCCAAGAACCGACGCCGAGGATCCTCGACCCGTTTCGTCAGTTCTTTGCGCTTCAGCAGGACGTACTCGTACTCTCACTGGCGATGTTCGCGTTCAGCCTGGGCTTTCAGATGACGAATCGGTTCCTGCCGGAGTATCTCGAACATCTCGGGGCGACCGAGTTCATCATCGGGCTGTTCGTCTCACTCGGGGCTATCATTGGGGCGATTTATCCGTATTATGGCGGGGTGATCTCCGATCGCATTGGTTCACGGTTCGCACTCACCGTGTTCGGACTACTCTCGACACTGGGCTTCGTGGTCTGGTTGTTCGCCGACTTCATCGGGACGGTCACCATCGGGATCCTCGAGATCGAGCCTTGGATCTGGGTCTTCGTCGGGCTCTTCTTCGCACAGTGCTGGAAGTCGTTCGGCATCGGTGGTCACTATGCTATCGTCAAGCAGAGCATCGATCCTGCTCGACTCGCCCGTGGGTTCGCCAGCACGGAGACGTTCCGGCGGTCGGCGTTCCTAGTGGCACCGCTGATCGTCGCAGTTCTCGTTGCCAATGAGTTCATGCCAGGGTTCCTCTGGGTACTCGCCATCGGTATCGTGTTCGGCATCCTTGGCACGGCGGCGCAGCACTTCCTCTACCAGGTAGAAGAGGACTCCGTCGGCAAGTCATTCCAGGGTTTCGGTCAGATACTCGACGATATCCAGGCACTTCCTGGGCCGCTTCGTCCGCTGTTGATCTCGGATATCTTCATCCGGTTCGCAAACGGGATGGTATATGCATTCTTCATCCTGGTCATCACCTCGGTGATGGAAATCGGGTTGACGATCCCAGTCCCCGGATGGCAGCAGATTGAGCTCTCTCCAGCAGGTTTCTTCGGCGTGTTGATCGCGGTTGAGATGCTCATCGCCTTGGTGACCATGGCACCTACCGCCAAGCTCGCCGAGTACACCGGCTTGAAGCCTGTTGTAGGCCTCGGTTTCACGGTCTACGCCATCTTTCCGGTGATGCTCATCTTCGCGCCGTCCGACCAGCTGGTCCTCATCGTGCTGTTCGCGTTTTCCGGCCTCCGGTTCGCCGGTCTCCCCGCTCACAAGGCCCTCATTGTCGGTCCGGCTGAGGCCGGTGCCGGTGGCCGGGTCACCGGTTCGTACTACTTCATGCGGGGATTACTCATCATCCCAGCAGGGACCCTCGGTGGTGCGCTGTATCAGTTCGTGAGTCCGGAGGTCGCATTCACCACCGCAACGGTCATCGGGCTAGTTGGTGTCGGCTACTTCGCACTCTTCGGACAGGATTTCGAGCCGTACACACGCTCGGCGGTGTGAGTGGATACGGTCGACCGAGGGGATTTTGGGGTTGAGGGACGAAGCCGGTGACTGTGAGTTCGACAACTGAGACCAGGGGAGATCTCGCCGCACTTCTTGAGGCAGGCCGAGCCAAACAAAACTTCGTGTTCGGGCTCGTCGTCGGTGGGGTAGTCGCCGCAGGGCTCTACTATACCAGGGTGATTTCACCGGAGGAGACGGTGGCGGACCCGTGGTTTTTCCTGCTGCTGGGCGTCGTGTTGGGCGTCTCGATCGCGTTCTTAATTGCATTCGTGTTGAGTGCAGTCACCCTCTACAAACTCGGTACAGCGCCCGACGGTCACTGACTCCATACGGTACGCTTTTCCCCGACGCAGAGCTAGCTCCTAGGTATGACTGAAGAGCTTGCGAAGGGGCTGGATGGTATCCTCGTCGCGGAGTCAGAACTCAGCAGCGTTGACGGTCAGATTGGTGAACTGATCTATCGGGGATTCTCAATCGAAGATCTCGCCAAACATGCCAGTTACGAGGAGGTCGTCTACCTCCTCTGGTATGGTTCACTACCCACGGAGGCAGAGCTCGAACACTTCAGTGGACAACTCGCTGAGGCACGCCGGCTTCATCCGGATGTCCTCTTGACGCTCGAGTCTCTCGCCGATGCTGATGAGGACCCGATGGCAGCACTTCGAACCGGTGTCTCAATGCTATCAGCATATGATTCAGAGGCATCGTACACGACCGGTGACATCGAGGCGAGCCGGAAAAAGGGGATCCGCATCCTCGGAAAGCTCCCCACGATCATCGCGGCATTTCAAGCATACCGAGAGGGTCGCGAGCCTGTCGAGCCCGACCCATCGCGGTCGTTCGCAGGGGATTTCCTGCGGATGCTCAGTGGTGAGGAAGGTACGCCACTTGCCAGAGAGACCTTCGATATGGCGCTCATCCTCCACGCGGACCATGGTTTCAACGCCTCGACGTTCACCTCGATCGTTATCGGTTCAACGATGGCTGACCTCTATGCCTCTGTGACCGGCGGCATCGGTGCGTTGAGCGGACCGTTACATGGGGGTGCCAACCAGGAGGTCATGCGGATGTTCCGAGACATCGAGGACAGCGACCGTGGCCCGATTGAGTGGGTCAACGAGATGCAAGAGCGCGGTGAGCGCATCCCGGGCTTCGGTCACCGGGTCTACAAGGTGAAAGATCCGCGGGCGAACATCCTTGAGGCGAAGGCAGCCGCCCTCGCCGAGGAGGGTAGTGAGGACCGTTACATCGGCTACGCCCAGGAGATCGAGTCGCATCTCACCGAGATGGGTCTCGTCGAGAAGGGGATCGCGCCGAACGTCGACTTCTACTCTGGCGTCGTGTACGATCAGTTGGGCATCCCGTTCGATCTCTACACGCCGATCTTCGCCCTCAGTCGCACTGGTGGATGGATCGGGCACGTCATCGAATACCAGGAGGATAACCGGTTGATTCGACCGCGGGCACGATATATCGGGCCGACGGAGGCAGACTTCGCCCCGATCGACCAGCGCTGAAACGAACGCGACCGATTTTTGTCGATCCAACCCGACGACAGCAGCATGCGCGAGATAATCGAGACCGATGACGCACCGGAT
>SKSH01000051.1 GCA_007118075.1 Halobacteriales archaeon | reverse complement strand
GGTCGAGGAAGTCATCCTTCAGGCACAGCGCCGCTCGGGTCGCAAGGGCCATCTGACGCTCTTGTTGCGCGACCTCGGTGGGCTGGTCCGGGTCTCTGGTGACATCGCCAAGGATCTCGGCCACGCGTACGTCACCCGCGATGATGTCCTCCAGGCGAAACGGCGTTCGAGATCGATCGAACAGCAACTCGCCGACGAGTACATCCAGCGGCGCAAGGACTACGAGATGACCGTCGCCGAGGAGTCGGTCATTGGCCGGGTCAATGGACTCGCCGTTATGGGCCAGGATTCTGGGATCATGTTGCCGGTGATGGCCGAGGTAACCCCGTCACAGAGTCAAGAGGAGGGACGGGTGTTCGCCACCGGTAAGCTTCAGGAGATCGCAGAGGAGGCCGTCGACAACGTATCGGCCATCATCAAGAAGTTCTCCGATCAGGATATATCAACGCGAGACATCCACATCCAGTTCGTCCAGGCCGGCCAACAAGGTGTCGAGGGTGACTCAGCGTCGATCACCGTGGCGACGGCCGTCGTCTCCGCGCTCGAGGAGGTCCCGGTCGCACAGAACATCGCGATGACCGGGTCACTCTCGGTCCGTGGTGATGTGCTCCCTGTCGGTGGGGTGACCCACAAGATCGAGGCGGCTGCCAAAGCTGGGATGTCGAAGGTCATCATCCCGAAGGCGAACGAACAAGATGTCATGATCGAAGATGAGTACAAAGAGATGGTGGAGATCATCCCAGTAAGCCATCTGAGCGAGGTGCTCGAGGTGGCCCTCGATGACGACGTCCTCGGCAAGGATTCGTTGGTGACCCGACTCAAGGCAATCACTGGTCGAGCCCTCGAACACGATGTGGGTGCTGGCTCCCGACCGAGTGCAAACTGATCCACCGTGACGCGGTGGACGCCGTTTCTCCTCGGGACATTCTTCATCGTCATGCTCACGGTTGGCTTCGCTATGCTCACTGCTCGGTCGCTCAAACAGCGGCGAGCCGATGTTCCAGCTCGATCGTGGGGCGACCCGGCAACCGTCCTCGGGGTCTCCCGACGGGCACTGTACCTCAACGCCACCGCCTCACAAGGGTTGTTACTGCTCATCCTCGTCGTGTTGATCGGGCTCACTGGCATCGCCTTCGCCGACCTCGGGCTACCTGGTGAACTTTCACTCCCCCTCTCCGTGGCCGTTGGAGTCGGTTTTGGGATCGTCCTCGCCGGGTTGAACCACCTGATGCAGTGGTGGCTAGATGCGATCGGGATCGATTACGATGACGCACTCCGAGCGTTGCTCACCCCGTCGACGATGGGCGACTGGCTTATCCTCCTCGTGATCGTTCTTCCGGTCGTTGCCGCTTTCGAGGAACTTCTCTTTCGTGGGGTTCTCATCGGCGGTCTGACCGTCGGATTCGAGGTCTCGCCGTGGCTGTTGGCGGTCGTCTCGTCGATCATCTTCGCGGCTGGACACGGACTTCAAGGCCGCGGCGGACTCATCGCGGCCGGGATTCTCGGCCTCGCACTGGCGGTCGGATTCGTCTTAACTGAAAGCCTGGTCGTGGTCATCATCGCCCACTATGTCGTCAACACCCTCGAGTTTGTCCGGCACCGCTGATGGTCAAAGGCCCTCTAACGCCCGGAGACGTTGTCGAACGCTGGCGGGTGCACTACTCGATCCATCAGTGACCCGGTGATCGGGAATGACAAGTGGGATCGGATTCGCGGCCAGTGCCTGAGAGACCAACTCATGCGCATCGGTTCCGAGCTCAGGGGTCATCCGGCATATCGTATCGATATCCCGCTCAGATCCGTATGGGATCTCCCTAACGGTGTCGAGAACCGCTCGTGTGTTGTGATCGACTGTGAGGACAACCTGCACCGATGACAACGGTGTGGGGTCTCCATCGAGGTATCGTTCGATGGCATCGAGGACCGGATGTGCTTCATCTGATGGCGTTTCTATCGATGCAGGAAACTCGATGGCGATGACCTGGTTCCCCACCACGCCGACTTGCACATACCGATCAAGATATGTCGACCATCTGGCGACGATGCCGGCGTTAGTATCCATATCTCTCACCTGGCGTGTCACCCGCTTGAAGCTTCGGCCCACCTTGCTACGGGAACGAAACGATGATTGCTGCAGCCTCACCACCCTGCGATAATGACCGCAACCGGTATCGAACTCCGACTCAACCGGATCAGTCGCGATGGACGGTACGTGATGATCCCGATGGACCACGGACTAACCCTCGGTCCTACACGCGGCCTCGACACCCTTGAGGCGACGATCGAAACGGTGACTGCCAACGGTGCTGATGCGGTCGTACTCCACCGAGGGAACCTCAGCCGGACGCTCGATGCTCCACCGGGTCTCGGCCGAATCGTACATCTCAACGGGGCGACCTCACTCACCCCAGAACCCAACGACAAGCGGACCGTTTGTTCGGTCGAGTCGGCGTTGACTTTCGGAGCTGATGCAGTGTCGTTCCACCTCAATGTGGGGAGCCGATACGAGGGTCGACAGCTGGAGGAACTCGGGTCTGCAATCGAGCAGGCACACGCATTCGGCCTGCCGGTGTTGGCAATGGCATATCCACGCGGCCCAGACACGCACGAGGATGATCCAACGCATGTTGCCCATGCGGTCAGACTTGCCGCCGAACTCGACGCCGACGTGATCAAGACCTCCTACCCTGGGAGTGGTTTCGACCAAGCGGTCGATGCGGTCGATACCCCGGTGATCATCGCGGGGGGTACCCCCGCAGGCGACCTTGCAACTCTCGAGTCGGTTGCAGCGGCCATGAGTGCCGGTGCGGTTGGTGTCTCGATGGGCAGAACTATCTTCCAGCATGATGATCCAGGCGCCATGACCGCAGCGGTGGCGGCGATCGTCCATGATGGTGCCACTGCCGAATCGGCACAAAACACCCATCTCTAGACTGGTTCTATCCGGTACGTTAAGGTACGCGGCCACCCACGCTGGAGTATGCAGCGGTTTGTTTGGTTGCTCGCTGACGAGTCCGTTGGCCCGTGGTCCGACCGAGAATCACTCATCGAGGCAGCGATCGAGCGAGGTATCGATGGAGTCCTTGTCGATCAGGGCGATGTACATCGAGTCCGCAGACTGGTCGCCGGGACCGTCGCCGCGTTCCATGATAGTGATGATGCGAGCGTGCTCGAGGTGGCCGAGGCTGAGGGACCACCAGTAGATGTTGCCGTCGTCGGCAAGGGTGGTGAGGGAGATGGGAGCCGTGATCGCCCGGCGACGGCTGAGGAATCAGGTGATCTGGCCCTCCTCAACGATTTAGACGGACCGACTGGCGCGTACGTCGTGATCGATGGAGAGGCTGGTGCCGAACTAGCCAGATGGGCGGGAGACCATGCCGACTACGTCATTATCCGCCGCACCGACTGGGAGATCATCCCGCTTGAGAACCTCATCGCCGAGGTCGGTTCCTCGGCTGCCGTCGTCGCGGTCGTCGACGGACCTGATGGGGCCAAGACGGCCTTCGAAACCCTCGAGATAGGGGCAGATGGGGTCGTCCTTGAGACCGACGATCCTGGTGTCATCGCTGCCACCATCGAGGAGCGCGACCGAAGTTCGGGGACCGCCTTAGAGTTGAGCTGGGCAGAACTCATCGATACCGAACCTGCCGGTCTCGCCGATCGGGTGTGTATCGACACCGGAAGTATGCTCGATCCTGATGAGGGAATGCTCGTTGGGAGCCATGCCAGGGGACTCGCCTTCATCCACGGTGAGACCGCCGATGGACCGTATGCCGATCCACGACCATTCAGGGTGAATGCAGGTGCGGTGCACGCCTACGTGCTCGTCCCCGATGGTCGCACGAAGTATTTAGCAGAGGTCCGAGCGGGCGATCGGGTGATCGTCGCCAACACTGCCGGTGAGACCAGGGAGGCGGTGGTCGGACGGTCGAAGCTCGAACGCCGACCGATGCGTCGCCTCTCGCTGCAGACCGATGACGGCGATATCATCGAACTCCTCGTCCAAGAGGCAGAGACGGTCAGGGTGCACGTGCGGGACCGTGGAGCGGTCCCGGTCACCGATCTCGAGATCGGCGATCCGATCGCGATCAGATACGAGGACATTCCCCGTCATTTCGGTGCACCTGTCGAAGGTGAGATGCTCATCGAGCGCTAGCCGAGCTTCGCGGTATCGATGACGGGTTTTAGTGTCGTGATCGACGGTTGCCCGGTGACAGCTGGTTCGACGCCTGGTGGTGCCGCATAGACGAGGTGACAGCCGATGCCGGCGGCGATGATCCGACTCGCCAATGCATGTGGACCGATCGCCATCGTAGCGACCGGGAGGCCGGCTTCGATCAGCTGACTGGTGGCGGTCGTCAGGTCAGCAAGCTGGGTTGGCGTCTCCACGGGGACAGCCAGCTTGGCGATATCGCCGAGGGCGGCACCTTCGGTCAGCATCTGTCGCATCAAATCGACCGATATCGTGGTCGGTGGATGGGCTGAGACGATCACCTGCACATCCTCCGCGTTCGCCTCCTCGCTGAGCGCTTGTGCTGCAGGGTGCTGTTCGAGGGCTTCGAGCTCGAGATCGATGCCCCAGACACCGTCGGCACGGAGCACGGATCTGAGAGTGTCGAGTCGGTCTTGATTGTCTGGTGCGCCTCCTCCCTCGCCCTCGAGTCGATTCGTTAGAATGAGTGGAGTCGAACCGTTGTACTCGTGTACCCGCTCAATCGGGTCGTTGCTCAGATCGAGACGAAGTTCAATGAGATCGACGAGGCCATCGAGACGGTCCGTCTCCTCGATGGAATCTATCGTGGCGACGGCTGCCGGAGTGTCCATTCGAGGTTCCTGACCTGATCAGGCGACACCGATTCCTTCCTCAGCCTCTAGCAGTTCGTGATATCGATTACGGATGGTGACCTCCGAGATATCGGCGACCTCTGAGACTGCTGATTGGGTGGTCTTCTCGTTGGTCAAGAGTGCAGCTGCATAGACGGCAGCTGCGGCAAGGCCGACTGGGGACTTCCCAGAGTGGACCCCTTGGGCTTTGGCATTCCGAAGCAGAGCACGAGCACGGCGTTCGACCTCCTCAGAGAGACCGAGTCCGGAGACGAACCGAGGGACATAGCTCTCGGGATCGGCTGGCTGTACCTCGAGTCCAAGTTCACGAGAGACGTACCGGTAGGTCCTGGCGATCTCGCTCTTTTCCACCCTGGAGACCTCGGTTAGCTCATCGAGGCTTCGGGGCATGTCGGCTTGTCTGGCGGCCGCATACACGCAGGCGGTCGAGACACCTTCTATGGACCGGCCAGGGAGGAGATCATCCTCGAGGGCTCGCCGGTAGATGACGCTCGCGGTCTCACGGACGTTCTTTGGTAGTCCAAGTGCGCTCGACATGCGGTCGATCTCACCGAGTGCCTGTTTGAGGTTCCGTTCCCTGGAGTCCCTGGTGCGAAAGCGTTCGTTCCAGGTTCGAAGCCGATCCATCCGCTGGCGTTGTCGGTTGCTCAAGGTGTTACCGTAAGCATCCTTGTTGCGCCAGTCGATGTTCGTCGACAGGCCCTTGTCGTGCATGGTGTTGGTCGTCGGAGCACCGACACGCGACTTTTGCTGTTTCTCGTGGGAGTCGAAGGCTCGCCACTCTGGTCCACGATCGACGTTGTCCTCGGCGATGACGAGGCCGCAGTCATCACAAACGGTCTCGGACCGATCGGTGGTCCTGACCGCGGTCGATTCACATTCTGGGCATCGTCGCTCGTCAGCGATCTCCTCAGTCGACGATGCTCGTTCCGTAGTGCGTTCTTCGGTCATGATGCTTGGTTGAGGGCGCCAATTGGCGGTATCTTACGGGGAATCGTGTACCCAATGTGCGCTCGTGCCCCGGACCGGGGACCCGCCGGACATAAATCTTACGGTATATTGGATGTATGAGGTGTCAATTAGCATATCCTCGACCGGAGCAGATAGAACCTCACTCTTTTCGGTTCTTTCCACGTTGTCGTCTATCGATTATCAATAGCTGGGAATGCCGTTGGTACCCCGGTGATTACCGGTTTGTTGAGATGATGTCCTGTCGTCACATACCATGATCTCTCATTTGACGATCGAGACGCGGATTCCAGGGGGTGCACCCACTAACACGACCGCGGCTCTTTCTCGCCATGGTGCGACGATGCGCTTTTGTGTTCCCCGTCGGCAGGTAGCCCATGGAGGAGTTACTCGAAGATCTGCGACCCCGCATCGATGCCGCTATCGAGGAGGTGCTCCCCCGCCAGGTCGACGAGGATTATCTCTCTGATTTCTTCGGACCCCCGTCCTATCGGTACGATGCCGCAGGTATCCAACAGGCGCTTTCAGAACCGGTTTGGGACCTCCTCGACCGTGGAGGGAAACGATGGCGTGTCGTGGTGTTCCTTCAGTTCCTTGAGGCGTTCGGCCACGATGATCCTGATTCACTCTTACCGTACGCTATCATCCCAGAAATCTTACACAATGGGACGATCATCGTCGACGACGTGGAGGACAACGCCCTGATGCGCCGGGGCGAAGAGGCTTTACACCTGAAATACGGCGAGGACGTCGCACTCAACGCCGGTAACGCACTGTACTTCCTTCCGCTCAAGATCATCGCACACAATCCCGCTGATCTCGACCATGATGTGCAACTTGAGGTGTACAACATGCTCATGTACGAGCTCAACCGCACCCACCTCGGCCAGGGGATGGACATCTGCTGGCACAACGAGCGGGACATCCGTGCCTCCGTGGATGAGTACCTTGAGATGACCGCCTGTAAGACCGGCTGTCTCGCCAAGATTGTCGCCAGACTCGCCTCGATCATCACTGGGCAGCCAGCGACCACCGAGCGTGCAGTGGCTGACTATGCTGAGGCGCTCGCGATCGCGTTCCAGATCGGTGACGATATCCTCGATATCGAACACACGATGGATCGCGCCGGTGATTTCGGCAAGTCGTTCGGCAATGACATTCGTGAGGGGAAGACGACCCTGATGGCGATTCACACCGCCGAACAGGCCGCCCCTGCTGAACGCGAACGGCTCGAATCGATCCTCTCCGCCAGCGAGGTCACGAGAGAGGAGGTACTCGAGGTGATCGAGCTCTATGAGCGGTATGACAGCATCGAGTTCGCCAAAGAGCAGGCTCACACGTTGGCCGATGAGGCAAGCGACTATCTCCGACAAGTTGAGCTCGAACCTGCGCCAACCCAACGGTTGATCGATTTCACTCGATTCGTCATCGAGCGGGACCGCTGACCAATATCACCGACATTATAGCCCAGCGGAAAGTCACATCCCGTATGGCAACAGAGGTCCGATTCAATCTGTTATCGTCGCTGACAGATGTGAGTGGTGTCCCTGGATATGAGGACCGCATCCGCGAATTGGTACGCGACGAGCTCGAACAAGCAACCGACCGAGTCGAGACCGATGCGATGGGGAATATCGTCGGCACGCTCGAGGGCGATAGTGACTTTGAGGTCCTCATCGCGGCACACATGGATGAGATCGGTTTCATGGTGTCAGATATCAAGGATGGTTTCCTCAAGTTGGATCCACTCGGGGGCTGGGACCCACGCATCCTCAAGGCACAACGAGTGACCGTTCACACCGAAGATGACGATCTCCTCGGTGTCATCGGGACGCCACCAGCCCACACCCTCGATGAGGAGGAACTCAAGAAGACCCCCAAGATCGATGATCTCTTCGTCGATCTCGGGCTGGAGGAGGATGCGGTCGAAGAGCGGGTTGCACGAGGGGATCTGGTGACCCTCGCCCAACGTCTCGCGCGCATGGGCGACCTCGTCACCGGCAAGGCACTCGACGACCGCATCTGCGTCTATGCGATGCTCGAGGCCGCACATCTCATCGAAGCCCCCGAGGTGACGATTCATTTCGCCGCCACGGTCCAAGAGGAGGTCGGACTCCGCGGTGCTCGCGCACTCGGGGTCGATATCGATCCAGATCTGGCGATCGCGCTGGATGTCACCATCGCAGATGATGTCCCGAGCGGATCGAACGGTGGAGGTTCGATCACCGAACTCGGCGAAGGAGCAGCCATCAAGCTGAAGGATGCCAGCGTGATCACCTCCCCAAAGGTCAATCGCCGCCTGCGCTCAATCGCTGACGAACACAAGATCACTCACCAGCTCGAGATCCTCCCGAGTGGTGGTACCGACACCGCAGCCTTCCAGGTGGTAGCTGGTGCGACACCGGTCGGCGCCATCTCCGTCCCGACGCGATACCTCCACACACCGGTCGAGGCAGCTCATGAGGCCGATGTCGGAGCTGTCATCGATCTGTTGGTGGCATTCCTTGAGTCTGAGGATGGCAGTCACGAGTACACCCTGTAGCCAAACGGAAGCCTTGAGTATCGGTGCCCACAGATGGTCTGATATGAGCGATGACGGGGCCCTGCCGATGGGCCGACGGGCATTCCTTGGATCCGCCGTTGCGGCCGGCGCAGCGGCGGCAACAACCGGCACTGCATCGGCTCAAGATGGCGAAGTCGTTGAGGTTGAGGTAGGCGATTACTACTACGATCCCCCTGGAGAGGGGAACACACTCTACATCGAACCGGGTACGACGGTTCGCTTCACTTGGGTTACGGACAACCACGACATCATCGTTGATGAGCAACCCGATGGGGCTGACTGGGAGGGAGTACCTGCCACCGAGGACACGGGCTTCGAACACGAGCACACGTTCGATGTCCTCGGAACGTACCACTTCTACTGCAGTCCGCATATCGGCCTTGGTATGGAGGCGTACATCGAGGTGACCGAAGATCCCCCAGACGAACAGACGGTCGCCCCGGCCATCCCAGAGGAGGCGATGACACTCGGCATCGCCACTGCGTTCGCACTGCTTGCCACACTCGGCTTCGCCTACATCTTCCTCAAATACGGTGGCCAGCCCACGGAGTGACCCCGTTCGCCGGTATCCTCACTGCATCCGTATCTGTACCTCACCGAGCTCGACAGCGGATGGATTGCCACCTACATCTCTGACCAGGTGAGTCAGCACCGGTTTCAACTCCCGGGCTAATGCCCGGCGCAACAGGCGTTCAAGACCGAGTCTCCGTACTACCCACCCGAGGTCGATGGACGTGATAAGTTCGGCATCGATGTCGATCTCGATCTGGATGGTCGACCCAACTGGACTGGTCTCGACTGTCCAGCTGCCATCGATGGGACGGGTCGCCTGCCACGACAGACGGCGCGGGTGGTCGAGGGACGTTACCTCCGTCTCGATGGTCCCTCGTTTACCGTATCGCTGCAACTCGACGTGGTAGGTAGTCCCGATATCTCCCTCACCATGTCGCTTGACCGATCGCACGGCCGGTGCTGCCTTGAGGTGTGTGTCGAACGGGACCAGTGCATCGAACGCGACTGGCTGGTCGACCGGAAGGGTCGCGGTGACCGTGAGCGTAACCACATCGACCACACGAGTCCGCACCAGATAAGAGCCCGGCGAAAGTCGGCACTTAAGAGGTGTGGTGGCCAAACCCACGATTAACATGCTCGATGGTGTGAACGTCGCCCTTGGTGTCACCGGGTCGATCGCGGCCGTTCGAGGTGTCGAGCTCATCCATGAGCTCCAGCGTCACGGGGCATCGGTCCGAGTCGTGACTTCACCGGCTGCTGCTGATATCATCAACCCGTGGGCGCTCGAGTTCGCAAGTGGTCACCAGGTGGTCGAGCGGCTCACCGGTGCAGTCGAGCACATCGAACTTTGTGGTACGAGTGGTTGGGCGGACGTGTTCGTCGTCGCTCCGGCCACGGCCAACACGGTAGGTAAGGTCGCCCATGCGATCGATGATACCCCGGTGACGACCTGTGCGACAACTGCCATCGGGTCGGGAATCCCGTTGGTGATCGCCCCGGCCATGCACGAACCGATGTACGACCATCCTGGTGTCGTCGAGAACCTCGAGCGGCTCCGTTCGAGGTACGATGTGACGATCGTCGATCCTCGACTCGAAGAAGGGAAGGCGAAGATCGCCGAGGATGAAGCGATCGTGATCGATACCGCCCGAGCGACAGGAGATCGACCACTCGAGGGGCGACGCATCGCCGTGACGAGTGGACCAACGCACGAGATGATCGATCCTGTCAGGATGATCTCGACGAGGGCGAGTGGTCGCACCGGACAGGCCGTTGCGAAGGCGTTGTACATCCGCGGTGCCGAGGTAGAGCTCATCCGGGCAGAGGGAGATTCTGTCACCTACGCAACAGTCCATCAGGCGAGGAGTGCTTCCGATATGGAGGTGATCGCCCTTGACCTCATCGAGGATGGGATCGATGCCTACGTCTCTGCCGCGGCGATCGGTGACTACTCGGTCGAGCCAACCTCACAGAAACTCCCTTCAGGTGAGACCAGGACGCTCGATCTCTCCTCGACACCGAAGGTCATCCGTTCGGTCCGCGAGGCAGCACCTTCGCTGCCCATCGTGGGGTTCAAAGCGGAGTCGACCGAGGACGATACGTCGCTTGAAGCCGCCGGCCGTGAGCTCCTTGAGGCACATCAGCTCACCTTCGTGGTCGCGAACCATGTCTCGGTGATGGGCGCCGACGAGGCCCGGATACTGGTGCTCGATGAATCATCGACTGAGTCGTTCGAGGGATCGAAGGATGAGGTCGCCGACACAATCGCCGATCGGATCGCTGACTCCCTTCGATGAGTTCGACTGTGATGTATTCCCACGGACCGATGGAGACCGAAATCGTTTTCGGCGGACTCGCGGTCTCACCACCTACGAGGTCATGCTGAGCAGCGATGACTGGTGTTCTCGAACCGGGAGGATGATGTGGTGATGCGACGCATCCTGCTGCCGGTCGCTGAATCACCGACATTGGAGGACACCATCACCTATGTCGCCGAAGCTGGTGTGCGTGATACCGATGCGGTTCGCTTCCGGGTGATTTTTCTCCCGCAGCTCCGGGCGACGCCGCTCGATGCACCTGCTGAACGCGGTGACACACTGTTAAACCGCGTCGCCACACTGATCGAGGAGACCACGCAGGGAGCCACCGCAGCGGTATCGGTCGAGACCGAGATCGTCGAGGCGACGATCGACCTGTACACCCCGATAGACGTGGCTGAGATATTGCTCGAGCAGATCGAGACATATGACATCGATCAGGTCCAACTCGACCCATCTTACGGTCCTCCATCGAAACATGGGTTCGTCCATCCGGTCGAACGTATCCTTCGAGAGGAATCGACTGCGATGGTCGAGATCGCCCCGTTCGACCCGACTCCTGGCATCCTCCCTGGTCGGCTCGATGTCCCACGGACCGGGTTTATCTTCACCCTCTCGTTCCTCTTTTATCTCGTCCTCGCGGGCGGTATCTCCACCTATGGGCTCGTGACCGGAGCGATCACCGCTGGTATCGTCACCATCACCCTCGGTGCGATCACCCTGTGGTTCCCCCCAAGGATCCGGTATACACCGATTCGCTTCCTGCGGGCATTCATCTACATCCCGTATCTACTCATCGCGATCACCCGGGCGAACCTCGATGTCTCGAGGGTCATCCTCCATCCGAAGCTTCCGATCGATCCAAGGGTCGTCAGATACCATCCGGCCGTGTACGGACCATTCCCACTTGCAACCCTTGGCAACAGCATCACCCTCACGCCTGGAACCCTCTCGATGCGGATCGAACGGGGGGAGCTGTTGGTCCATACGCTAACCGAGGATGCCAGGACTGACCTCATCGAAGGGGGGCTCGAACGGGCGGTTCGCTTCCTCTTTTTCGGCCGCCGTGCGATGCGAGTCGCTTCACCGGGTGAACGTGGTGATATCACCGTGAGCGAACCACTTGAGTCTGGAGGTGAGGAATGATGGTGGTGTCGATGGTGGCGGTCCTATCAGGACTCCCAGACACCGAATCGCTGTTCCTGCTCGCTGCTGGAATTTTCGTCCTCCTGGCGATCGTCATGCTCTATCGGGTCTACATGGGCCCAACCATCCAGGATCGACTCCTCGCGGTCAACGTACTGGGTACCAACACCGTGGTTGTCCTTGCGTTGCTCTCTGTTGCGCTGGGCGAGCCGTGGTTCCTCGATATCGCGTTGATCTACGCGCTGTTGAATCTCTTGATGGCGTTGGTGGTCACCAAGTACACAGTCGAGCGAGGTGGGCTTCGATGATGGATACCGTCATCCAGCTATTGATTATCTTCCTCATCATCGGCGGGATCTTCTTCACCTTCGTCGCCGCGATGGGGGTCGTCAGGCTCCCCGATGTGTACGCCCGTGCGCACACCGCCTCACAGACCGATACCCTCGGTGCTGGCTTCGCCGTCGCGGCCGTGGTCCTCGCCATGGGGCCGGAACCACGCACGGCGGTCGCGGTGTTGTTGCTGGCGTTCATTTTCGTCACCAATCCGACGGCAGCGCATGCCATCGCTCGAGCAGCATATGCGACGGGCGTCCCACCATGGGGCGAATCCACGGAGGATGATACCGAATGAGCGTCTCGCTTGTCGAGGTATCACTGGCCGCATTCGTCATCCTCGCCGCCATCGGGACGGCCATCTTCCGTGACGTGATGGCCGCCATCGTCGTCTTCGCCGCGTACAGCCTCGGGATGGCCGTCTTGTACACCCTCATGCTGGCACCCGACGTGGCGATGACCGAGGCGGCCATCGGTGCCGGGGTGACGACGATCTTACTCATCGTGACGATCGCGAAGACGAACCGATCGAGTGCCGAAGAGCTCATCGAGGTCATCCACTGGCCGGCGGTCGTAGTCGCCGGTACGTTCACCGCTGTCGTTGCGTGGACGGTATTCGAGTTCCCGACGATCGGTTCTGATGAGGCCATTGCCTGGTCCAACCCCTCGGTCACCCAGCATTACCTGACCTACACCTATGTTGAGACCGGTGTGACCAATGCGGTGACGGCGGTTCTCGCCGCCTACCGTGGCTTCGATACCTTCGGCGAGGCCGTCGTCGTCTTCGCTGTCGGGGTGGCTGTCTTGGTCGTCCTCGACCGGGAGGTGTTCACATGAGCGAATCCGAGCGGGTCAGGCAAGAATACACTCAGAGCCCGATCATCCTCACGACCGCGAGGATCCTCGCCCCGTTCGTACTCACCTATGGACTGTTCATCACCTTCCATGGGGCTGATTCCCCTGGTGGTGGATTCCAGGGTGGGGTGATCATCGCAACGACGGTATACCTGCTGGCGTTCACCTTCGGTGTCGAGCCCACTAGTACGTGGGTCGGCCATCGATCGATGGCGATCCTCGCGGCGGGTGGGGTCATCATCTTCACCGGTATCGGATTTGCCACGATGGCGCTCGGTGGCAACTTCCTCGAGTATGCCGAGTTCGTGGCCATCCTCGACCTCCCCGAGAACGAGGTTGTCAAGTGGGGGATGGAAGCGGTCGAGATCGGTGGGATCGCCGCCATCATCGCCGGGGTCGTCATGGCCCTGGTCTTCCTGACTGCGGGGGGATACGGCCCCGAGCGAGGTGAGGAACCATGATCGAGGCGGTCGCTGATCGGTTGCTCTATTTCGTGGTCGCGGTATTGCTCGGTATCGGCCTGTACATGACCGTCGCATCACCGAACCTCGTCAAGAAGGTCATCGGTGTCAATCT
Source organism: Halobacteriales archaeon (assembly GCA_007118075.1). Lineage (GTDB taxonomy): Archaea > Halobacteriota > Halobacteria > Halobacteriales > SKSH01 > CAZXER01. Next base: position 10,787 of record SKSH01000051.1, on the reverse strand, counting down.
GATGCAGACGGCAGTCTTCCTCCTGTTCGTCACGCTCGCATTCGTCGAGGGTGGCTCAGCACCGGTCGTCTCTCAGGAGGCGGTTGCAGGGCGCCACGCGAGCCCGCTCCCCCATGTGATCGTCCTGACCGCCATCGTCGTTGGGGTGGCCGTCACCGCCCTGGCACTGGTGTTGATCATCCGGTTGTATGTAGGGTTCGAATCACTCAGAGAGGACGTCATTCAGGAGGTGCGTCGCAATGATTGATTCGTTCGCCGAGCTCGCACCGGCGATCTTGGTCGGCTTGCCGATTCTGGCGGCCGCCTTCCCCCTCCTGTTGGGCCGACTCTGGACACGCATCGGTTGGTGGATCTCACTCGTCACGACTCTTGCGATGACCGGCATCGCGGCGGTGCTCGCCTACTCGGTCCACGTCAATGATGCGGTCCATCATCACCTCGGTGGATTCGCCCCACCGATCGGGATCGAACTCGTCGCCGACGCCCTCTCGGTCTGGTTCGCCTTCCTCATCGCCGCAACGGCGACAGTCGTCCTCGCATACACCTACCAGGGTGGCCCACGAGGTCGGGCGTTCTCGAGTGTCTACCTCCTCTTGATCGGGGGGCTCATGGGGATTGCACTGACCGGCGACCTGTTCAACCTCTTCGTCTTCCTCGAGATCACCGGGATCGCAGCCTACTCATTGATCGCGGCGAGACAGCACCGAGACGCTGCCTACGCAGCGCTCAAGTACCTCATTATCGGGACCGTCGGGGCGACGTTGTACCTGATCGGAGTGGCTTATCTGTTCATGGCGACGGGCTCGCTCAACATGGTCGATGTTTCGGCATCGCTCGCCGGTGGCGGCTCGGCCGATATCGGGGTCCCGTTGTACGATGAGATGCTCGTCCGGGCGGCATTCGCTTTCATCTTCGCCGGACTCGCCACGAAGGTGGCACTCTTCCCAGTACACAGCTGGCAGCCTGATGCGTACAGCGAGGCACCAGATGCCGTCACCGTGATCCTCTCGGCGCTGGTTTCGACAGTCGCTGCCTATGCGCTTATCCGGGTCACCTTCACCGTGTTCACCCCTGCCTTCTTCGAGGTGACACCAGCGGCGACGACGGCGATCGTCACCCTCGGTGTGGTCAGCGCGCTGGTCGGGAGCATCCTGGCGGTGCTCCAGTCGCGGATCAAGCGGATGATCGCGTATTCCTCTGTCGCCCAGTTCGGGCTGGTCGTCGCTGCCATCGGGGTCGCCACCGGACCGATCCCCGCCGAGTTCGCGCTGGCTGGGGCGATCATCCACCTCATCGGCCATGCGATCATGAAAGGCGGGATTTTCGCTGCTGCCGGTGCCATCGCAGCGAGCACCGGAGCGAGGACGGTCCAAGAGTACGCCGCACTCGCTCGTCGACGCCCCGGACTGGCCGCATGCGTGGCTGTACTCGGCTTCGCGCTCGTCGGGGTACCACCGAGTATCGGGTTCATCGGCAAATGGTACATCGCACTCGGTGCGGTCGAATCGGAGATGTGGCTCGTCGCAGTGGTCGTGTTCATCTCCACACTCTTGACCCTTGGGTACGTCGCAAGGTTGCTCGAGCGGATGTATTTCATCCTCCCCGAGGATGCACCTTCCGCGGTGGTGACCGATGGTGGTGATGGTGTCTCGATCGGCATGCTCCTGGTGGTGGTGCTGGCGGTCGCACTAACTGTCGTGCTCGGCTTCCTCGGCGGACCGCTCTTTGAGTTAGTCGATCCATATATCCAGGAGGTGTTACACGGATGAGCGAGGTCGACTCACTCCGGCCACTGGCTGTAGTGTTGATCTCACTGGTGGCGGTTGGGCTCATCATCACTTCACACAGACGACCAAATGTCCGTGAATCGTGGTCGGTGCTCGCTGCCGTCGGCAAGTTCGCCATCGTCGCCAGCATGCTGCCCGGTGTCCGTGATGGGACGGTCTACGTCTGGCGTTTCGAGACGATCGTCCCACATGTTGACCTCTCGCTTCGTGCCGATCCGCTCGGGATGCTCTTTGCGCTGCTTGCGAGCTTCCTCTGGATCTTCACGGCCTTTTACGCCACCGGCTACATGCGTGGGCTCGATGAGCACGCACAGACACGGTTCTTCGCCGCCTTCGCCGCGAGCCTCTCAGCAGCCATGGGGATCGCCTTCGCTGGCAACCTCATCACCATCTTCCTCTTTTACGAGATGCTCTCGATCGTCACCTACCCACTGGTGGCACACGATGAGACCGATGAAGCACGCATCGCCGGGAGGAAGTATCTCGCGTACACCTTCCTCGGCGGTGGGGTGTTGCTCCTGGCCGGGACTGCGTTGGTCTACTGGCTGACGATGGTACATGCGGATCCGTCGATCGCCTTCCAAGCCGGTGGGATCACGGAGTTGGTTGCCGCTTCTGATGCCGATCCATGGCCGGCTCGTATCGCCTTCCTCGCACTCGCCATCGGCTTCGGTGTCAAGGCGGCGGTCATGCCGGTCCACGCGTGGCTTGCCGACGCGATGGTGGCTCCAACACCGGTCAGTGGGTTGCTCCATGCCGTCGCGGTCGTCAAAAGCGGGGCGTTCGGTGTGGCCAGGGTCGTCCTCGACGTCTTCGGGGTGGACCTGGTGGCTGATCTTGGCATGGATGTGGTGCTCGCGGGGATGGCCGCGACGACGATCGTGCTCGCGAGCTTCATCGCGTTGCGTAAGAACAACCTCAAACGCCGACTGGCATACTCGACGGTGAGCCAGCTCTCGTACATCGTCCTCGGTGTCGCCCTACTCAACCCGCTCGCCGTCCTCGGTGGATTGTTGCACATGCCTGCACACGCATTCATGAAGCTCACGCTCTTCTTTTGCGCTGGAGCGATCCACGTCGAGACGCACACCGACGACATCAGTGACATGGCCGGCATCGGTCGGCGGATGCCACTGACGATGGGGGCGTTCGCGGTCGCAGCTGCTGGGATGGCCGGGATGCCGCTGCTTGCTGGATTCGTCAGCAAGTTCTACATCGTAACCGGCGGGATCGATGCTGGGATGGCGATCTTCGCGGGTGCGCTGATCGTCTCTGGCGTACTCAACGTGGCCTACTTCTGGCCGGTGGTCTATACGGCATTCTTCGAGACCCCCGAACGACACGATCCGAAGCCGATCGTCGAACATGATCGAGCGCCGTTTCGACATTTCGTCTCAGATGGCGGCGATGCCCATCACGACGGCCATCATGGCGGACCACCACCCGGTGGCTGGGAGGCTCGATCGCCGTTGACCGAGTCGACGTGGTTCATGCTCGGGCCGATCGCACTCCTCGTCACCGGGGCGGTGATCCTCGGTATCTTGCCCGGTGAGGCTGTCTTCTTAGACCTCGTCGAGCAGATCGTCGAGGGAGCTGTTGGGGGTGTCGACCGATGACCGATGCACTGTTCGCCATCCCACCGTGGGTACCGGTGCTGGTCGCCACCGCGCTCATCATGGTGCTCCCACGCAAGCTCGGTTACGCGCTCGGGCTGCTCTCACTTGGCTGGGTGGTTGCCTACAGCCTGATCGTCCCAGCCGGCCAGGTCGAGGCGGTCTTCCTCGGGTTCGATACCGTCCCACTCCAGGTGGATGAGTTCAGCCGATTGTTGGGGGTTGGCTTCGGGGTCCTCGGTTCTGCAGCGGTGCTCTATGCCTATGCGGTCGGCGCTCGTCGTCGACTCGGGGCGTTCGCGCTCGGGTACGTGGCGGCGACGCTGGCGGTGTGTTTCTCGGGTGACTGGCTCACACTGATCTTCGCCTACGAAGCCATGGCCCTCGCGAGCACCCTCCTCATCTGGGAGTTCGGGGGTCGAGCAGTCCGTCGAGGGTACCGCTATGCTCTGTGGCACGTCATCGGTGGCTCGTTGGTGCTGCTTGCAGTGATGTGGCATGTCGCTGAAACGGGGACCCTCGCGTTCGAATCGACCGGACTCTCCAGCGGGATGCCGTTGCTCCTCGGGGTCATCGGCTTGGGGGTCAATCTCGGGTTCGTCGGCTTACACACCTGGTTGCCTGACGCCTATCCCGCACCGCACATCGCCGCATCGGTCTTCCTCTCGGTGTTCACCACCAAGAGCGCGGCCTACGTGCTCTATCGAGCACTGCCGGAGGCGGATGGGGCGATCATCGTCGCGTACATGGGTGGCCTCATGGCCGTCTATGGCGTTGTCTACGCCCTCTTACAACACGACATGCGCGCGCTGTTGTCGTATCACATCGTCGCACAGGTTGGGTACATGACCGCCGGGATCGGAATCGGTACCTCACTCGCACTGTCGGGGGCGATGGCACACGTCTTCAACAACATTCTGTACAAGGCGCTGTTGTTCATGGCGGTCGGGATCATCATCTACCGAACCGACACCGAGGACCTCTACGAGCTCGGCGGGCTTTGGCGACAGATGCCAATCACTGCCGGAGCGTTCGCCATCGGTGCCCTCTCGATCGCGGCGTTCCCTGGTTTCAACGGCTTCGTGAGCAAGAACATGGTCATGGATGCCGCATTGTACGAAGGCCACGAGCTGTTGTGGTTGTTACTGCTGGTCGGAGGACTTGGTACGTTCCTGTCGTTCATCAAGCTGGGATACTACGCGTTCCTCCACGGACCGGCGACCACGACGGTACGGGATGCCACCCCGCTGCAATCGATCGCCATGGTGAGTATCGCCGGCCTCTGTGTCCTGCTTGGGCTGCTTCCTGGGCTCTTGCTCGACCTCGTTCCTGCGGCTCCAGCTGACACCTCGGTGTACACGGTGAGCAACCTCGTCAAGGGAATCGGCCTCGCGGTGGCTGGCGTGGTGGGTTTCTTCATCGTCCGTCCGACGCTCGCCGGGTTCGGCCATATTCCTGATATCGACCGGCTGCTCCATCCTGGTGGGTTCTACCTTGGAAAGGGGCTCGTCTATCTCGTCACCGGGATCTTCGCCATCGTCGACCGGTTCGTTGCCGGTGTTGCAGCGTGGTCATACCGCTTCGGTGCCGACCCGGCTGGTGAGTTGACGACCCTTTTCGAGCGGATCCCCGACGATAGCTGGCTCGCCTCGCTATCTCCCGCTGAGCACGGGGATTCGACCGCACACCTCCGTGCCGATATCGGCCGGACGATGCTCATCCTGACCGCGTTGGTGACGGTCGTCTTGCTCTTGGTGCTGTTCTAGTTGGTCGGGTTTGATTACTGCCGGTGGCGAATCGATGGCATGGAACGGCTCCGAGACTCGTTGGACGGCGTGCCGATCGTCCAGTTCGGGGAGTACCGATACTTCGTCCACCCCATCACCGATGGGATCCCACGGATCGATCCATCGCTACTCCGGGATGTGTCAATGGAGATCATCCGAAAGGTCGATTTTGACACGGTCGATGTCATCCTCGCGCCAGAAGCGATGGGAATCCATCTTGCGACGGCTGTCTCCCTCCAGGTTGATGTCCCGGTATCGATCGCTCGAAAACGGTCGTACGACCTCGACGGTGAGGTGAGTGTGGCGCAAGTCACCGGATACGATGAGAACGATCTGTATATCAACGGGATCGAGGAAGGAGACTGGGTGGTCGTCATCGACGACGTTTTGAGCACCGGCGGGACGATGCGAGCCATCCACGAGGCGATTGAGACGATCGGTGCCGAGTTGATACGCTTCGTGGTGATCTTCGAGAAAGCAGATGGCACCGGCAGAGAACAGCTTAGGGGGATTCCGGCCGATTCACTGCTCCGTGTCGCCGTGGTCGATGATCGAGTGGAGATATACGATGCTTGATATATTCGGCGGTTACCGGGTCACGTCCTTGACCACGCAACGACGGCTGAACGGCCGATACGCTCATCACCGTTTTGCGATATTCATGGCTTAATTCGGGCAGTAGTCATGGTGAGATAAACCTGCCCATGGTGTCGACTATCCCTCTATCACCGGGATTCCATTTTGCCGCATAATCAGAGGGTATAAGTATTCTGGCCAATATCATGTTCACATGGCTTCACGAAGTAACAGGTCAGACTTCAACCGCCGCGAACTGCTCGGTCTCATTGGCATGGGTGGTGCCGTCGGTATCGCCGGCTGCATCGGAGATGACGACGATGATGCGGATCCGGATACTCCGACTCCGACTGCAACGCCGCCAGATGATGCTACACCGACACCACCACCAGCTGATGCACAGCAGATGGTGCACACCGTCTCGGATGGCGAGAACATCCTGACGGTTGACACCGCTGCGGATGCCGTCGCTGATGGCGTCTGGGGGATGAAGTTTGAGTTCGATCTTCACGAAGGGGTTCATTTCCACAGTGGCGAGGAGATGACCGCTCATGACTTCGTCGCGACGTTCGATCGCTACCAGTTCTCGATGATGGAGGCGCAGACGTTTGACGACGTCATGTACTATGAGGCAGATGGTGACTACCAGCTCAACGTCTACCTTCCGTTCCCCGACCCAGAGGGGATTCGTAACGCGAACATCACCCTCATTCCCGAGGCACAGGCCGTACTCGACCCTGCTGCCATCGACCCCCGTGAGGGAACCACCCCTGGTGGTACCGGTCCATATGTCTTCGACGAATTCGAGGATGCTCAGTACTACGTCGTCCAGAAGAACGACAATTACTGGCTCGATGACCTCGGGCTCGACGCTCTAGAATGGTACGATGGTCCAGGTGACTTCCCAACGTCACCACTCATCGAGACGGTCGACATGGACCTTATCCCAAGTGATTCGACCCGGCAAGCTGCATTGCTCAACGACGAGGTTGACATCACCTACGGGCTTTCTGCCGACGACCTCACCGAATTCGACCAGTCGGACGACTTCGTCGTCGAACACACCCAGACGGGTGGATACGACTTCCTGCAGTTCCCGATTCAGCACGAACCGTGGGATGACGAGCGCCTGCGCCAGGCTGTCAATCATCTGATTCCACGGGAAGTTATCGCAGAACAGATTTTCGCCGGATGGCGTGACGAGGCTTGGATCCCACTGCCAAACCTTGCTCAGGCTGCCGGTACCGCAGATGCTGTCGAACTCGAGAACCTCATCCGGCCGCGCAATGAGTACGATCCAGAAGCCGCCGATGAGATCCTCGAGGAGCTCGAAGCAGAGGGTGTTGAATTCCCGATTCAGGTCCAACTTGAGACGAACGCTGACAACGACGACCGTGTCGCAACCAACGAGCTCATCGCCGAGTCGATGAATGCGTCGGGCTGGTTCGATGTCAACCTCGAGCTCTTCGAATGGGGTGCATTCCTTGGCCGGATCCTAGTACCCGATTACTGGGAGCGCGGTCACATGATGTACGTCGGACTGTCCCGTACGTTCAACCCGGACAGTTTCGTCGGTGCGAACCACCACTCGCGGAACGTTGGACAGTGCTGCAATGCGAACTACACGTCGTGGGACGACTTCGACGACATGATCGACGATGCAGCCCTCGAGATGGACTTCGAGACCCGACAGGACAAATACGACGAGATCTGGGACGTCCTCACCCAGCGTCACGGTACGGTCTACACGGTCATTGGTCTGACCGAGGCAGTCATGCACAATCGTGTGCAGGGCTTCGACGCATATCCGTTCCCAGAGGGTCTGTTCAGCTACGCGCTGCACTCACCAACCACGCAGGTCTACACCGAGGTCGACGGCAGCGATACGCTCCGGTTGGCGGTGGCGGAGAACATCGCTTCGTTCGATCCACCATACAGCAACGACACAACGTCGTCGCTCGGACAGAGCTTCCTGTATGAGAGTCTCACGACCTCTGCCCCAGACGGTGAGGTCTTCCCATGGCTCGCCAGTGGCTGGGAGATGGAGTTCGAAGAGCGCGAAGTCGCTGACTACGCGGACTACATGATCCCAATCGAGGAAGCAGAAGGCGGCAACTAATCAGTCTGTCCACATCTTCGCCCGGTTGAACAGTAAACCCTAATTGTTCTCACTTCTGTTCTGATAATATCGGCCCCACCAGTAGACATACATGAGTTTGCAACGCTTCATCCTTCGACGATTGTTGCTGGTCATCCCAATCCTATTCGGGGTGTCGGTGATTACCTTCGGCCTCGTCCATCTATCACCGAGTGATCCGATTTCCCTCATCCACGGAGCGAATCCTGATATGACCCAAGATGAGCTCGATAGGATCATCGCCAGGTATGGTTTTGATCAACCAGTATACATCCAGTACATCGATTGGATCACCAGCGTCATGGTCGGCGATTTCGGTGAGGAGTTTGCGACGGGTCGGCCAGCTGCCGACCTCATCTGGCGTCGCCTCCCACCGACGATCGCGTTGGGCATTTTCGGTTGGGTCTTTGCGATCGTCATCGCGGTACCGACCGGGGTATATGCAGCGGTCCGTAAAGACAAACTCGGTGATCACGTCAGCCGAGTCATCGCCTTGTCGGGTATCTCGATTCCGAACTTCTGGCTCGGGCTCTTGTTGATTCTCTTCGGTGCGTTGATCATCGGTCTCTGGCCGGTGGTTGCTCCACGCAGTCCGTTGTACTCTCCAGACATGTTGTGGTATCTGATATTGCCGGGTATCACGATCGGTACGGCTTCCTCGGCGATCATGATGCGTATCATGCGGTCAGCGATGGCCGAGGAGATGAACAAGGACTACGTCACGACCGCTCGGGCGAAGGGACTGCCAGAGCGAACGGTCGTTCTCAAGCACGTGCTTCGGAACTCGCTCATCTCGGTCGTGACGGTTGCGGCGTTTCTCACCGCTGGCATCCTCGCTGGATCGGTCGTCGTTGAGGTGGTCTTCAACTGGCCGGGACTCGGCAGAGAGCTGGTGGATGCGGTGATCGCCCGTGAGGTCAATATCATCCTGGTGATCACGTTGTTCACCGGAGTGGCACTGGTGCTCGCGAATTTGCTGGCAGACATTGCATATGCGATGCTCGATCCACGAATACGGTACTAAATAAGAACGATGGCAACAGAACGAGGACGGATTCAAATCAGTGGTTTCGATTCGACCCGCGTCGAGGAACGTGAACCGATTTCGGGGTGGGTTGAAGATACCGGTACGGAGACGGTGGGTCGCTACCAGCGTGCGTTCGCTCGTTTCCGCCGCAATCGGATTGCCTTACTCGGGGTAGCTACGGTTATCACGATGGCATTGGTTGCGCTATTTTCCTATCCAACACAGGTGTTCGGGATCACCATCCAGCCGTTCCACCTGGCACCGTTTAGTCCAACAGAGACGGGGTTCCTCAATCCCGATATGGGTGGCCGGTATGAACGCATCTCCTGGACACACCCGATGGGAACCGACCGAGATGCCCGTGATATCTTCTCGCGATGGCTCATCGGAGGACGATACAGCGTCTCGATCGGGTTCATCGTGGTCGGTATCACCTCCGTAGTCGGGATCATCTATGGCTCGATATCCGGCTACTACGGTGGTTGGATTGACGAGCTCATGATGCGGATTCTCGACGTCATCTTCGCCTTCCCTGGTCTGGTGCTCGCCCTGGTCATCGTCGCCATGCTCGGTGGTGGGTACTGGCAACTCGTCCTGGCATTCAGTCTGTTTGGTTGGGCAGGATATGCCAGGCTCATCCGCGGTGAGATCCTCAAGGTCAAAGAAAACGAGTACGTACTCGCCGCGAAGGCACTCGGCGCAAGGGACCGAAAGGTCATCTTCAGACACATCGTCCCGAACGCCATCACACCGGTGATCGTCCAGGCTTCATTGGCCGTCGGAACGGTCGTCATCGGTGTGGCCGCCCTTGGGTTCCTCGGTATCGGATTCGATCCAGGCACACCAGAATGGGGGACGATGCTCGATGCCACCCTTGATACGCTGATCACCGGACCAGAAGGGAGTATCCCCTGGTGGGCGACGTTCTTCCCTGGTGCCGGAATCTTCATGTTCGTGATGGCGATGAATCTCGTGGGCGATGGGCTCAACGATGCGCTCAACGCGCAAGAGGACGTTGCGGTCACTCCTGGTGGTGGTGGATAGATGGCAGATCCACTCATCGAGGTCAACGATCTCGAAGTGAGATTCTATACCGGCGAGGGTGTCGTCAAGGCAGTCGATGGACTGAACTATACCATCGAACGCGGTGAGAAGTTCGGTGTCGTCGGTGAGAGTGGGGCTGGAAAGACGGTCACTGCGCTCGCATTGATGCGCCTCATCGACAATCCAGGCCGCATCGAAAACGGCGAGATCTACTTCAAGGGGCGTAACCTTCTCGAACTCTCTGAGAAGGAGATGCGTTCGATCCGTGGCAACGAGATGGCGATGATCTTCCAAGATGCACAGACCGCACTCAATCCAGTGTATACGGTCGGCGATCAGATTTCTGAGGCGATTCGCCACCACATGGATCTAAGTGATAAGGCGGCACGGGAACGGGCGATCCAGCTGCTCAACGACGTTGGAATCCCCGAGGCTGAGCTCCGATACTCGGATTATCCACACCAGTTCTCCGGTGGGATGCAACAGCGGGCAGTCATCGCGATGGCACTCTCGTGTGATCCAGACCTGATCATCGCTGATGAGCCAACCACCGCGCTCGATGTAACGATCGAGGCGAAGATCCTCGACTTACTCAACGAACTCGCCGAAGAGTATGATACGGCCGTCCAGTTGATCACACACGACCTCGGTGTCATCGCCCAAATGTGCGATCGCGTCATGGTGATGTACGCCGGCAAGCCGGTGGAGAAGGCAGATGTCGAGGATCTCTATTACGATCCGAAGCATCCGTACACGGTCGGTCTGATGAGTTCACTCCCCCGGCTGGGGGACACGAACGAACGACTGCAGACGATC
>SKSH01000173.1 GCA_007118075.1 Halobacteriales archaeon | reverse complement strand
GTGTGAACTCGATATGTTCGAACTTCACTTCACCTATGATATGCCAGATGACGTCGTGGTTGCGGATTTCTCCTGTCCCTACTGTGGTGGCGTGTCGTGTCTCGAAGAGTTGGTTGTCAAATAACTAGGCTGCGTCCTCAATCGCCGCTTCGAAGGCGTCAAAATCAGGCGAGTCGGGTACCGTCTCGGCAACCCACCGGTGGTGAATCATTTGATCTGTATCGAGATGGAAGACCGCCGGGCGGGCTGCGGTGAACCCGGTCAATCCATCCTGCTCGACGGCAAGGTCATAGGAATCTGCCACCGAGTCGCATGGATCAGAGAAGATGCGACCCGGATACTGGTGAGTCTTGAGGAACGTACTCGCCTCATAGGGAGTCGAGATGCTCACCCCGACCAACTGGAGGTCAAACCGCTCGGTCCAATTTCGCTCACCAATCCCTGTCCAAAGGTGTCTCGCCGGCGACGAACCAAGCATCGGCAAGAAGACGAGCAGACTCTGCCCATCACGGGTGATGTTCTCGAGGGGGGTGTCCTGCCAATACCCTGGAGAGACCAACGGTCGTTTGAAGTCAGGCGCCGAGTCGCCAGAACCGGGCGGGTCACATGGCGGGAGGTCGACGATATCGAATGGGAGACTCATCCGCCCTAGCCCCCATAGGTTGTCTCGAGATACTCGACGATGTTCGCACTCTCGGCCATCGTGACACCTGATGACTCGTCAATGATGACCGGGACCGACCTGGTACCGGCGACTTGCTTGACGATGTTCCTATCGGAATGCAAGGGTTCGACAAACACTGAGTCATAGGGGAGGTCGAGGTCTTGGAGGACGTTTACCACCCGCTCACAGAAGGGACAGCCTTCTAGGCGGTACAACGTGATCGAAGCCTCGGTTGCTGTGGTTGACATTACTGGTTGTTGGTTTCGTGTGGTTGAAAGCGCTTTGCCCCTCAGCCTTGCTCTCGAAGGCGTTCGATCCGATCGCCGAGTCGAGGTTGGACGGTGAAGAGATTCCTCCATCCAGCGGACACTGGTTGGATACCACGTTGAGCAGTGACGGTTTCGAAGGCATCAAGCAGCGCTGTGGTCCCCACCTCGGCTGCAGCAGCTGCATCGGCCCGGTACTGGATTGTTCGGCCGATGGCGAACAACACCATCGCCAGTACCAACATGGCTCCGAACCCCAGCTCGAACGGAACAACGAGTAAGAAGGCAGCTGATCCGAGTGCGAGCACCATCGTCGCGGCGAGTACCTGATACTCACGATACCATCGCTTCGTCCGGGCGAGTTCTGCAGCGAAGAGTGCCTCCACGATAGAGCCGTCCAACGACTCGAGGACGTAATCGGTCACAAAGAGGATCCGATACCCTGGTACTCCACGGATTGCCACCTCTACCGATGCGTCACCGACGGTCTCGATGATGACGACTCTGTCACACATCGAGGTTGAAGTGGGCCATCGTGTCTCGATCTGTTCGAGCTCGGGCATACTTGGTTCACGGGTACGTCGGAACCGAAGTTGAGCGAAGGTCGGACCGATGAGCCCGGTGATGAGAAAACCAATGGTGATGATCGTGACGACGATGGCACCCCATGGCATATCTATGATGGAGACCCATGATGGTGAGTAGGTTTCGTTCAATCGATGGGTGAGACATTGAGCGGGATTGGCAGAGAAAAATTTATATAGAATTGCAATCAACTATCTATTGCAGTTCGGGTGATAATCATGGTACTTCCAACGCCCATGAGTCAATCTTGGATGAACAGCTCCGACATCCCATCGCGGCTCTTTGAGCCATGGAGTCGAAGTGAATACGAGCTTTATGAGGAGGACGATGCCTTCGTCCTGACCATCGAGATGCCCGGTTTCGAGACCGAGGATCTCACCGTGAGCTGGGACAAAGGCGTCCTCAACATCGCCGGCGAACACGTAGATGAGACCCGTGGTCACCAGCGCACCTACCACCGTCGGTTCAGGTTCCCGAAGGACATCGACGAGGAGGGAATCGAAGCCGAGTACAACAACGGGGTCCTCGAGGTTTACCTCCCGATCCCCGAAGCAGCCCTGGTGAGTGGTATCGAGATCGAGGTCAAGGGCTAGCCCTCCTCAATCGGCGGGCATCCGCTCGTTTTTTCGTCACGTACAGCGGTACGCAATCGAAAGTTTGTCAGTTAATGTCAGTTCAATACGCTGAGGTGCACCATCGTCACCGCTCGTCGGGGTAGTGTGACCGATCAAGACAACAGAATGAGGCCGATCGTGCTACTTGCGGGCAATCGGGGCGATCGGTGCGTTCCGATAGACGCTCATGAGACCTTGGGTGGCCTTTGACCTAGAAGAGTAGCCCTCGCCACTGTCGGCGATGATCTCACCGTTCGCCGCAAGCAGGCGCCAACGCCACTTATCTGCCTTATCCTTGTAGAGATCGAACGCGCCAGTCTCCATGGTCAGTGTATCGGCGACCGGGGCGAGTTCCTCGACTCGTTCAACCCCTCGTCGGGCTCCACGTTCCTCGCTGTACCCTTGGCCGCTATCGGCGATGATCTCGTTGTTTCCTGCGACCAATCGCCAGCGCCAGCGGTCCTCCTCATCCTCATACACCTCGAACTCGTGATCGTCAAGCCGTCTGACCGTCTCGATGGCACGTTGTCCGTTCGCTCTCGATGCGTATCCCTCACCACCGTCTGCAATGATCCGCCCATTGCGTGCGAGGAGTCGCCACCGCCACTCACCGGCATTATCCTCGTAAAGATCGAATGCTCCGTTCTCCAGCGTCAGCGTATCGGCAGTCGCCGCGTATGAACGGACACGCTCGACTGCATCCTCGACACCACTTCTGTCGGCATAGCCCTCTCCACTGTCAGCGATGATGTTACTGTTGTCATGTCGGAGTCGCCAGCGGTGTTCACCTGCATTGTCCTCATACACCTCGAAGGTTGCTTGTGCAGCATCCTCAGGGCGAGTGATCTCCACGACTGAAGCACCAGGGAGGTTCTTGCGCACACTCTCCATACCCTGCTTTGCCTTCTGTTTCGAACTGTAACCTTCCCCACTCGAGCCGATGATGTTTCCATTGTCATGACGCAGTCGCCAGCGGTGCTCGTCAGCTCGATCTCGAAAGAGCTCGAAGGTGGCCTTTGACTCCATCTTCACGGGTGCCAATTCCTCGAAGACATCCTCGGGCGTCCGAATCAGTGCTGGGAGGATAATCGCCGAGATGACGAGGATAGCCGCCCCGACCGCATAGAGTGAGACCACCTGTGGATCTCCCTCCGGTGTTGGCCAATCGTCGGGGTAGATGGTGACGAACCAGAGCACCGCCACCGCGGCGATGACAGCACCGAGGAACCCGATCCGCGTGACCATCTTGTGGGTCGGCAATCTGACGACAACCCCCAGCAGCAACAGCAACAACCCAACCGAGGTCATTACCGCCGCGATCTCCCTCGGACCGAACACATCTGCCCCATCCAGTGTCGTACTATAAACATAGATCAATATGCCAAGGACACCAAGGATGGCACCGACTGCGAAGATCCAGTACCCGATAGCCTCGTTTGGGGTTCCTGGGCCGATGTACTTACGATACGATCGCACCAAGGAATTGTCTGATTCTGCCATACATGAGTAACATCTCAATGAATCCACATAAATGTTTTATCGAATACTACAAGTACAACCTTAGTGCGTACCGACACGATCCATCCGCCACCGATCGAATCGGAGTTCGACCTCGTCACCAACAACCAGGAAGTCAACCGGAATCCGGCCCCGATCGCCAACGGTCCAGTACTGATATCCACCGTCGGTCTCCCCCTCAAAGATCAGGGATCTAGGAGCCAGCGGAAGGGGTTCATCGAGGGTCAACCGGAGGAGTCCACCGCTTTCATCGACGATAGCCGTCCTCGAGCCTCGGTATGATTCGTATCGACCGATGAGCGATTGCTGGCGGTGATACCGACTGAAGAACTGGTGGGCGACATTCGGATCCTCACCAAGTGCCGTGAGGAGAACCCCTTCACCGAGAACAGCCAACCCGTGCCCCGGTGCCGCGTTGCACACCACGGCAATGCCAAGTCCAAGCTCGGTCGACCACCCGGCATAGGCGGTGGAGACACCGACTGATCCACCGTGACCAACGAGTGAGTTGCCATCGAGCTCGACGGTGCGCCATCCATAACCGTACGGGCCGGCTGGCGTCTCGATGTGTGCACCGATCATCTGCTCGATCGAATCCGATAGGAGGATCTGTGTCCCATCATCAGCGACCCCATCATTGAGATACATCCGGAGGTAGGAACCGAGTTCACGCACCGAGGTGAAGAGCCCACCTGGTCCCCGACTCAGCTCCCGTATCGGCATCGTTGCTGCCTGCCACCGACCTCCACCGTCAGCTCGTCGGTAAGGGGTCATCGAATCGGGATCAGCTTCGAAGGCTCCCGCGTTCATCGTTGAACGCTCCATCCCCAGTGGATCGAGGATATCAGCTGTAACGACCTCATGGAACGGCCTCCCGGTGACCTCGCGGACTATGTCTGCCAGGAGCATGTATCCACTGTTACAGTAGAGGAACCGGTCAGCATCGAGCAGCTCATCGCCAGCAGCGTTGAGATATCGATAGAAATCATCACGATCACCGATCGGGTTCGGTGGATCAGCCTGATCGGTCTGTTGTGCGATCAACCCCTCGCTCACAGCCAGCGACGGCATCCCTGAGCTATGGCTGAGTAGCTCGTGAATCGTGACGTCCTCGACACCATCGAAGGCTGCATCCGTGTATCCAGCTGGAGAATCGGTGAGCTCGATGAAGCCGGCCTCGACCTGTTGCATAATCGCTGTCGCAGTGAACGACTTCGTCACCGATCCAACCGCAGAGAGCGTGTCTGGGGTCACCGGTGCATTCGATCGGAGGTGTCGAGCACCAACCGCAGCTGCCATCGTTTCATCGTCGGGTGTGACGATCGCAACGGCAGCACCTGGGACGTCGAACTCCGTTACCCACTCGTATAGAAATGACTCGACTGCCGCTTGATGTACGGTATCGATCCCTGCAGCGGTCATGGATATCAGCCGATATCAGAGGAGCATGCAAAAGCCCTCCCGTCGGGTCCGGTCGCACGGTTTTTTAAGGTCGCCTTCAGAACATCGGTAGCATGCGGGCCGTGATCGTCGGATATGGGCGGGTGGGTATCCGCACCGCTCGGATCCTCAAGGAAGAAGGCCACGAGGTCGTCATCGTCGATAACGACCCTGAGAAGATCTCACGGGCGGAGAATGAAGGGTTCACCGCACACTTCGGTGCGGGCGACGACGAGGCAGTCCTCGATAAGGCGATCGCCCCCGGAGCAGATGTGCTTGCAGCCTTGACCGGTGATGTCGAGGTGAACCACAATTGCTGTCTCTATGCCGGTGAACAGGGGCTACGAACGGTGCTTCGAATCGACGCGGATTATCCCGATGAGCAGTACCAACGCTATTCAGAGTCGGCCGACGCGATCATCTATCCAGAGTTGTTGGGTGCTGCCGGTGCGAAAACCGCGTTACTCGGTGGTGATGTCTCAGTACTGGCTGAACTCGCAGAGAACCTTCAGTTGACGGTCCTGACCGTGAAGACTGGCGCAGAAGTGGTTGGTCAGACGATTGGCCGACTCGAACTCCCAACGGGTGCACGGCTCTATGCCCATGGACGAGGCGACGAATCGTTGACGATCCCCCTACCGAGTACCCAGCTCGATGCTGGAGATAGAGTCGCGCTCCTTGTCGACCGAGAATCGCTTGAGGAAACTCGTGCCTGCTTCCTCGGGGATGCAGACTGAATCGACGCCGTACCTGGCGGTCAGTATCGGTCGAAAACGGGCGCGCGGTGGTGTGGGAGGGGGAAGGGGAGCTGCCAGAGGGAGGCGCGCCCGGGTCAACGGGTATTCGGGGGGAAATGATAAACCTGTGTCAGACAATTGTCAGACAAGGGTTCGAATGATGCGGCCGACCGGAGATTCATACTGATGACCTGGGATCAGCTGTTCGATCGAGCATCACGGTATGAGGTGACCCTCGAGGAGATCACCGCCGCGCTCGAAGACCGCAGGGAGGAAGATGGCCAAGATACCTGAGCCACATCGTCTCGTCGTCGATGCAGACGTGCTGGTCGCCGACCTCTTCATCGATGATGCCGCTCGAGAGGCGATGACGACGATTCGAAGTCATCCCTGGCTAGAACTTCGCGCCAGCGAGCAACTCCTCGATGATGCTGCAGCGATCATCACCGAACTGGGGGATAGCCAGTTGGCTGGCGATTGGAGGGCGAAGATGATGACACGATGTCAGGTAGTCAAACAGCCCTCGCAAGATCATCCAGGACTCGCGACAGCGTATGCCGGTAACGCTGGGCACCTACTGACCTACGACCCACGGCTCATCTCAGCTGATACCGGGATGGCAATGCGTCGGGCGATGCCAATCAGCATCAGAACTCCCGATGCATTCAATCAGGTATTCGATGTTGCTGCCCTATATGAGGCTGTGTTCGATGCCCCGTATCCCGGACCTGAGAAGGAGAATCACGACTGAGTTCGGTACCATTGTGCGAACCGTTCAACCGCCTGACCCCGATGGGAGAGCTCATTCTTCTCCTCAGTCGTTCGTTCGGCGAGTGTCTGACCATCAACCTCGAAAATCGGATCGTATCCAAACCCGCCGTCACCACGTGGAGGGACGATCAACCCATCAACCCTGCCAGAGAAAGTCTTGATCCGGTTGCCATCAGCATAGGCCACAACACTCTCAAAGTGTGCAGTTCTATCGGGATGATCTGCTGTCAATCGTGCCACCGCCTCGACACCGATCGTCTCCTCAACATATGCCGAATATGGTCCGGGGAAGCCACCGAGGGCGTGCACGAAGAGCCCGGAATCCTCCACAATCACCGCATCGCCATCACCGATGGCATCGTACGATTCGGCTGCTCCGGCCCGAGCGACCGAGGTGATATCGTCGGCTTGAATCTCCACGTAATCGTAATCGAACTGCTCGACAGGAACGTCGAGGTGTTCGGAGACCTCTGTGACCTTGTTCTCGTTACCGGTCACGAATCTGATCATCACCAAGCGTCCCTCCCTGTACAATGTCGTCGAATCGTCACTCGTCGATGATGACCTCGACCGGGTCTGGTGCAGCCGCCTCATTGTCCGCCTCAGCCGCCTGTCTGCGTTCGAGGAGCACCATCGCCGCAGCAACCCCGAGCACCACCCAGGACTTCCAGTTTGCCAGGTTGAGAGAGTAGCCGAAGCCAAACGGTTTGGGGACGAGCATCCCCTTGCCTGGCTGCCAGTAGGACTTGAGCAGGCGCGAGAGCTTCGGTGGTTCGAAGTTGTACGGGATGCCAAAGAGTTCCCCAGCGGGTTCCTTATCGCTCATAGCGAATCATACGTATTGGACGGCCATTAACGTTCCCTCAACTTCCTCGGACGGGGAATCTGGAACGGATCGGTGTCACAGACCACGTATGCGAGGTAGGTTAGCGATATCTACCTCGACCCTCGATCTGCGCGAGCCGATCCAAGACGTCCTTGTCACCGGTGGTGAGATACCCTTCAATGAGTGCACCTGAATAGTCATCTACAGCAGGAGCGACATCGGCGAGACTCTGTTCGAAGACGTGCAGATCCATCGCCCAATCCTCGACATCGTCACTATGGTACCCAAGGCCGAAATCGATCAAATAGACCCGATCGGTACCGACCCTGACGTTTCGAACCGTTGGATCGCCGTGGACGATCCCCGCCAGATGTAACCGCCCGAGGTGTGCACCTACCGTAGTGACTGCTTCGCGGGTCAACCGGTCTCTGAGATCGGCCTCTCCCACCTCGGCGAGGACGATCGTGTGCATCATCAGATCGATGTCATAGATGGTCGGGGTTGGGACACCGACACGACGTGCTGCGTGAAGGAGCCTTGCCTCCTGCACCGTCCGAGCACGGCGGAGGCGGTCATCGAGATGGGGATGGCGATACGGTTTCGGTACACGAGTCTTACTGATCCAATCAGCCCCGTACGGTTCGATGGTCGCCTCAGCCCCATGTTCTAGGTCATCCGCACCGCCGTACCGAATCGGGGGTGATTCACGCCAGGGTACGGGGATGTCATCAGGTCTGGCATCAGGGGTCACCGTAGAGCGTTCGATCTCGATGTGTGCATCCGCCTCAAACATCGCTGCACCGGTGATCGCGATCATCCCCGCGTTGTCACCACGAAACTCAGCCGGAGGGATGTATATCGTGCCACCTCG